>NZ_WJIE01000012.1 GCF_009649845.1 Polyangium spumosum | reverse complement strand
CGCCTGCGCCGCTGCCGCCCGCGCCGCCCGCGCCGCCGCTGCCGGGGCCCGCGCCGCCGCTGCCTGGGCCCGCGCCGCCCGGCCCGGTGCTACCGGGGCCCGTGCTGCCGATGCTTATCGTGCCCGAGGAGCCGCCCGCGCCGAGCTCGCTGCCCTCGGCGCACGCAAGAAACACGAAGGGAAGGGTGAGGAGTGCAAAAAAGGGAGAAGTCGTGCCGCGCCACATGGACGCAGAGTAGAGCCCGTCCGCCCCGGCGTCACCCGCCGTTCGTCGCGTGTGCTTCGGGCGCGTCGCTCGTCGCCCACGGGGCCTTCGTGAGGCCGTCGAGCGTCCAGGGCTCCTCGAAGCCCTTGCGCAGCACCTTCGCGAGCTGGCCGAGCTGCGCGCCGTCGATGAAGCGATGATCCACCGTGGCGGTGATCGTCACGAGGGGCCGCGGGACGACCTTGCCCGCGACGACCGCAGGTTGCTCGCGCACCGCGCCCACGAGGAGCAGCACCGGCACGCGCGCGAACGGCGTCGGCGGGGCATACCCCTCGTCCACGCCGAACGCGCCCACGTTCGTGATGACACACGAGCCAAACGGGAACGGCTCCAGCCCAAACGCCGCGACGCCGAGCGCGCCCGTCAGAAACCCCGTCGTCCAGAGCACGGGCCTCAGGAGGAACGTGGGCAAGGCCCGCACGATGCCCTTGCTCTTCTCGAAATCGGCGTCCTTGCCGCCGCGCAGCTTGCCCGCGCCCTCGGCGAGGGCGCTGGCGATGTCGGCGATCGATTTCTCGTCGGCGCGCGTGATCTTCGTCTTCGCGAGGTCACGCCCGTCCTCCAGCGCGACGAGGAACGTCACGTCCACCGTCTCGTGCGGGACGTACCTGCCGAAGACGATGCGGCCATTCAGCCCCGGCGCGCTCTTCATGGCCATCGCCGCGGCCTTGCCGACGATGTGGCCGACCGTGACCTTCTGCCCGGTCGTCTTCCGCAGGTGCTCGACGTAGGCGACCGCCTCGCCTGCGTCCATGACCAGCTTGCCGTAGATGTTGCCCTCGCGCGGCGAGGACCATGTGGCAATGGCGAGCTTGCGCCTCGTCGAGTTCATCTCTTCCCCCGGGGAATGAAGGTCCCTGTTCGCTCTCGATTACACCACGAAATCGAGCATCTGCACACGGGTCAGGTGCTCGCCGAGCTTCTTCGCGTACTCCTCGATGAGCAGGTCGAGCTCGACGAGCACCGAGCCCTCGCCCGCCTGCTGCACCTTGCCGCTCACCGGGATCTCGTCGTTCGGGATCACCAGCACGAAGCTCACCTCGTCGCCCGGCTTCACGTCGGGCAAGGAGACGAGCTCCAGGAAGCGGTCCGACATCGCGCTCACCGGGACGAGCACGCCCGTGTCGAGGCGGACCGACGTCGAGAGCGCGTAGGCCGGCGTGACCATGTAGTGGGCGCGCCGGTTGCGCTCGATCAGCGTGTCGAGCGTGTCGCACACGGCCCGGCTGATCGGCGTCTCCTCGGCCTCGAGCACGCGATCACGCAGCTCCTTCATGGCCTTCTGCGTGCGGATGATGTTCGCCCGCATGTCGTCCAGGCGCATCGCGTCGCGGTGGACCTTCTGCGCCACGATCTTGAGCAGGTTGTGATAGAAGGGGAACGCGACGTCGCCGTGGCTCTCGAAGAACCGCATGAGCGCGACGACGCCGATGCGGTAGAGCTCGGACGCCTCGGTCGCGACGGCGCGGGTGTTGCGGTAGAGCCCGGTCAACGCGCCGAGCTCGCCGATGGGCGCGGGGGGCGCGAGGCGGAAGCGGACCTCGCCCGCCTGCTCCAGGGCGATGCCGCCGGTCACGAGCAGCCAGAAATGTTTCGGCTCGGTGCCGGCCTCGAAGAGCACCTCGCCGGGCGCGAGCGTGACGCGCTCGAGGTCCGAGAGCAGCTCGGCGAGGTGTGCCTCGGTGATGCCCTCGAAGAGGGGGATCGCGTGGAGATCGGCGGGTCGAATCGTCATGGCAGTCCTTGTCGCCGCGGCGCGGGGTGCGAATCCTCGCACGAATGCGCGCGTTTAGCGAGAGGACTCAGCGCGCGCGTCGGCGGGCGGAATCTCCGGTACAGAAGCGCAGCGCGTCCTTCAGGCTGCGCAGCGTGCGCGTCTGCGAGAGATCCACGCCGAGCCCCACGATCGTCTCGGCGACCGAGGGCCGGATCCCGGTGATGATCCCCTCGCAGCCGAGCAGCCGCACGGCGGCGGCCACGCGGACGAGGTGCTCCGCCGTGGACGCGTCCACGGCCTCCACGCCCGTGAGATCGAGGATCACGAAGCGCGCCTGCCTGTGCACGACCGCCTCGAGCAACACCTCGAGCATCTGCTCGGCCCGCGCCGCGTCGAGCGCGCCCACGACGGGCACCACGAGCACGTCCTGCCAGACCTCGATGATCGGCGTGCCGAGCTCGGCGATCGCCTGCTTCTGCGACTCGATCAGCGCGAGCTGCTCCGTGAGCTTCACCTGGAACAGGTGCTGCTCCGTCGCGTCCTCGGTCGCCGCGCACGCGCCGATGATCTCGCCGAACGGATCGTGGATCGGCACGAACCGCGTGCGGATGTGGACGTCGCCGAGGTCGCGCTCGACGATGTGCTCCTCGCCCGCGAGCGCGCGCTTCATGTCCGCCACGAAGTCCGGCCGATCCCCGTAGACTTCGAAGAGGTCCTTGCCCACGAGCTCCGCCGAGACCCCGAGCCGCGCGCCGAGCGCGCCCGCGAGCAGCGTACACGACCCGCTCTCGTCGAACGCCCAGATGCAGATCGGCAGGCGATCGACGCAGTCCGCGAGGACCTTCGACTTCTTCGAGAGCTGGAGGTTCGCGCCGAAGTTCACCGAGATCGACTGGAGCCCCTCGACGACGCCGCTCGCGTCGAGGCGCGGCGTGTACACGTTGAGCCAGTGCGCCTTCTCGGAGACGTCCTCGTAGAAAAAACTCTCGCCGTCGAGCGTACGCTTCACGACGGCGTGCGCCGCGGATCCCGGCGGATACGCGTCGAAGATGTTCATCCCCACCATCTGCCCGGGCACGAGGCCGAGCAGCGCGAGGCCCTTGCCGTCCGACACGAGGATCTTGCCCTCCGTGTCGCACGACCAGATGTTCGCCTCCATCACGCGGAAGCAGTCGTTCAGGATACGCGCCTTGCGCTCCTCTTCCTCGTCGCGGTAGGCCTCGGCCGAGGCCCAGAGCGTCTGCGCGTCCGCCCGCCAGAACGAGAGCCTCGCGCGCTCGTGGCCTCCCCGCGCGAGGCGCACGTCGATCCCCTGCGTCGCCTCGCCGCCGAGGGCCCGCGCGCGCGCCGCGGCGAGCGCCGATCGGTCCTCCTCGTGCACGCGCGTGTCGAGCGCGCCGCCGCCCACGCGGGCCTCCCATGCGGCGTTCGTCACGAGCGCCTCGCCGGAGGACGACACCAGCGCGAGCGGCGTCGGGCAGCCACGGAGCAACGTCTCTGCTGGGGGCAAGTCCATTCGCATCGAAGTGTCCTCCCTCCAGGACCCACGTCGCCGCGCCTCCCCCCGGCGCGGCGCGTTTGGCCCCTCCTCGGCTCCATCGTGCGCCCGCTCCTCGTCCGTTCGCAACGAAGAAGCGGCGCGTGTCGGGCCGGTTATTTGCCGGCGAAGCGGGGAGCGCGCTTCTCCACGAACGCCGCCATGGCCTCGCCGAGGTCCTCGGACGCGAGGAACGCCGCGTTCCAGGCCGCGACGTAGGCGAGCCCGTCGGCGACCGACTTGCCCTCGCCGTGATCGAGCACGGCCTTGACGCCGCGCACCGTGAGCGGCGGGTTCGCCGCGATCGCGAGCGCGAGCTTGCGGGCCCCTGCTTGCAGCGCCGCGGCGTCGTCGAAGAGCTCGTTCACGAGGCCGATGGAGAGCGCGCGATCGGCCGGCAGGTCCTTGCCCGTGTACGCGAGCTCCCGCACGAGCCCTTGACCGAGCAGGCGCGGCAGGCGCTGCAAGCTCCCGAGGTCCGCCACGATCGCGATCTTCGTCTCGCGCACCGAAAAGTACGCGTCACGCGTGGCGAGCCGGATGTCACACGCGGCCGCGAGATCGAGCCCTGCGCCGATACACGGCCCCTGCACGGCCGCGATCACGGGCACGGGGCAAGCCGCGACCGCGTCGAAGCCGCGCTGGTACCGCTGGATGAGCCGGAGGAGCTCCATCCGCTCGGCGGCGCCGCCGCCCCCGAGGTGCGGGCCGAGATCGGCCATCGCGGCGCGCAGGTCCAGGCCAAACGAGAACGCCTTCGCGGTCGACTGCACGACGACGGCGCGCAGGCCCTTCTCGACGGCGAGGCGCCCGAACAGCGCCTCGAGCTCGAGGAAAAGCGCGGGCGGCATCGTGGGCTTCTGCAGGGTGACGGTGGCGATCGTTTCGGAGATGTCCAGGGAGACGAACTCACTCATGCGGCTGAAGCTACCAGAGGAGGCCGGCCGTACGTCAGCGCCTGGGCATCACGGCTCCCACTTCACCGCGCTGCCCGGGACGTCGTATGCTCCGGGCCGATGGCCCAGGACGTCTTCGGGATCGCCGGCACGACGCAGGGCCCCTTCACCATCGAAGAGGCGGTGGCCGAAGGGGGGTTCGGCGTCGTCTACCGCGCGCTGCACGGAGCGTTCCGCGCCCCCGTCGCGCTCAAGTGCCTGAAGATCCCCACGATCCCGGAGGACCTGCGCGCCGGCTTCCTCGAGCGCTTTCGCGAGGAGGCCGAGATGCTCTTCCGGCTCTCGGCCACGATCCCGGAGGTCGTGCGCCCGCTGCATTACGACGTCATCACCCTCGACAGCGGCCTCATCGTGCCCTTCATCGCGCTCGAGTGGCTGGAGGGGCGCACGCTCTGGTCGCTCATCGAGGAGCGCGCCGCGGAGGGCCTGCCGCCGCTTGGTTACCTCGAGGCCGCGCGCCTGCTCACGCCCGTCGCCCGCGCCCTCGAGATCGCCCACAACTTTCCGGGGCCGCAGGGGCCCATCTGCGTCGTGCACCGCGACATCAAGCCGGCGAACATCTTCCTCGCGGTCGTCCACGGCGCCGAGTACGTGAAGATCCTCGACTTCGGCATCGCCCGCGCCCGCGACGCCGCCTCCGTGATGGCCGGCGAGATGACGCAGACCGACGCGGCCCAGCCGCTCGCGTTCACGCCTCGTTACGGCGCGCCGGAGCAGTGGGCGCCGAAGCGCTTCGGCACGACGGGCCCGTGGACCGACGTCTGGGGCCTGGGGCTCGCGTTCCTCGAGACCATCGCGGGCCGCGTGGTCATCGACGGCGACGCGGTGGCGATCATGGGCACCGTGCTCGACGAGAAACACAGGCCCACGCCGCGGAACGAGGGCATCGCCGTGCCCGACGCGCTCGAGGCCGTCTTCCGCCGCGCGCTCGCCGTCGATCCCCGCGAGCGCCCCGCGAGCGCCGGCGCCTTCTGGGACGAGGTCGAGGCGGCCCTCGGTATCGCGCCGCGCCTCTCCGCGCCGAGCGCGCACCGCTCGGGCACGATGCGCGCGCCCGTCGTCGAGGCGCAGCCGGGGGAAGCGCGCCGCGCCTCGGGCTCGATGCGGGCCGTCTCCGCGCCGCCGGCGAGCCTCGACGTCGCGTCGACGATGCTCGCCGACAGCCCGGCCGAGGCCGGGGGCCGGATCTCGCGTGTGCCCGAGCCACCCGCGGCGAGGGACCCGGGCGCGGCGCTCTCGGCGGCGATCGACGTCGACTGGGGCGCGAGTGGGCAGCGCCGATCGAGCGCGTCGTTGCCTGCGGTGCGTGTGGATCCGGCGCCACCTCCGCCGAGCGGGCGGGTCTCGTCGGCGCCGAAGTCGCGCGTGTCGTCGGTGCCGCGGGAGCCTCTTCCGAGCGTGACGAACGAGCCGGCGCCCGACGTGCGCACGATGCTCGGCGGCCCTGTGGCGCTGGCCGGCGCGGGTGTCGTCCTGCGTGTGCTCGATCAGATCGCGGGAGCGCTCTGGCTCGGGGGAGAACGCGTGGCGCTCGGGCCGCTGAAGCTGGCCTACGCCGCGGCCCTGCTCATCGGCGCGGGTGCGCTGCTCGCCCTGGCGCGGCTGCTCCGGCATCTGACGCGATAGGGGTGCTGCGCGTCGTGAAGGCGCCGCTGGAGAGCGAGCGCTGCAGCTCGCGTGAACGCCTACATGCCCCGCGCGATCGACGCGAGCTTCCCCTTCACCACCCGCACGTAATCGGCCGGCGCGAGCAAAATCTGAAGCCCCCGCACGCCCGCCGAGACGCTCACCACGTCGTGCAGCTCGATCGTCTCGTCGACGATCACCAAAAACTCTTTTTTGCCGCCGATCGCCGTCACGCCGCCGCGCACGTACCCCGTGAGCGGCTGCACCTCCTTCAGCGGCACCGTATCGACCTTCCGATCCCCCGTGGCGCGCGCCAGCGCCTTCAGGTCGAGCTCGTCATTGCCGGCGAGGACCGCCATTAAGACCCCCGCGCGATCCCCTCGACAAACGAGCGTCTTCCAGACCTGCTCCACCGGCAGCCCGATCTTCTCGGCCACCGTCCCGGCCCGCAGATCCTCGGGATCCACCTCGTACGCGCGGAGCTCGTACGAAATGCCGAGCGTATCGAGCAACCTCACCGCATTCGTCTTCATCGGTCTTCGCTTGGGGCCTACGCTCGGACGAGCCGAGCTACGCCCCCAAACCCCCTGTACTTCGAACGGCCTCGTCCGGCGACAGATCCTGGAACATGTCCGTCGAGAAATACCGCTCCATCCGGTCGCAGAGCACCGTCGCGATGTCGTGCCCCGGCCCGAGCTTGCGCGCGAGCATCCGCGCGCCCGCCAGGTTCAGCCCGCTCGACGGGCCGACCGGGAACCCTTGCAGCACGAGGTCCCGCGCCGCGCGAATGGCCTCCGCGTCCGGCACGGGCAACGAGACCACGCCCCCCACCGCGTCCTCGTCGAGGATCTGCGATAGCCCCTCCACGACGCCCGGGATCCCACCGCAGATCTCCGGCTGCCCCGCAAAACACACGCCCCGCTCGGGCCGAGGCCGGCCGATCGCCGCCTTTTGCCCCGCCTCGACCAGCGCCCGCGCAATGCCCATGAGCGTGCCGCCCGTCCCGACGCCCGCGACGAACCCATGGATCGTGGTGCCGACCTGCGCGATGAGCTCCGGACCCGTCGTGCGCTGGTGGGCGAGGGCATTCTGAGGATTCTCGAACTGGCGAGGCCAGAAGACACGCCCGTCCTCCTCGGCCAGGCGCCGCGTCTCCTCGATCGCGCCAAGCACGCCGAGCTGTCGCGGCGTGAGCACGACCTCGCCGCCATAACGACGGATGATGAGCAGGCGCTCGCCGCTCACCCCCTCGGGCATGACCGCGCGGAACCGCACGCCGATCATGGCGCACGCCATGGCAAACGCGATCGACGTCGACCCACTCGACGCCTCGACGACGATGCTGTCCTCCCGGAGCGCCCCACACTCGACCGCGTGGCCAAGGATGAAGCTCGCGATCCGATCCTTGGTGGACCCACTCGGGAGCATGTACTCGAGCTTGATCCAGAGGGTACAGCCCGTCTCCTCGTCCCGGAGCGGGACCGTGGGCGTGCCCGCCGCGAGCCGCGCGAGCCAGGCCTTCATCGAGCGTCGGAGCATGGGGCGAGGCTAGCCGAGGTCGCCGCGGTTGTCCCGGGCCGCCGCACCGGGGCGCCGCCCCGGACCCCGCGGGGGCTACGCGCCCCTCGACCCGCGCCAGGGCAAGCCCTGGACCTCAGGGGGGAAAACTGCGCTACGCGCAGTTTACCCCACAGGCCGACGAACAAGCCACGGTGCCAGCAGAACCAGCAGCGCGGCTGTCTTGGTTGGCAGGGTCGTCGTTGGTCTTGACTGCGGCTGTTCGATGAACTGCGCGGAGCGCAGTTCATCGACTTTCGGTCCAGGCCGTGCCTGGTCCAGGTCCAGGGGCGGACAGCCCCTGGTGGGGTCTGGGGCAAAGCCCCAGCAGCGCAACGGCGTCGTCCCCGAGACCCCGTCCCGGACGCGCCCGACGGCCGAGCCGATCCGCTCCCCTCCAAACCGGCTGGCCAGCGCCTCCGAACCATGTATCCTCCGCCGCGATGCGCCACAGCGCTCTCGTTCGGCTCGTTTGCTCGTGCCTTGGGCTCGCCGCGGGCCTCGCCACGACCGCGGCGCGCGCCGACGAGGCGCTCCCTTCGCCTGATCCGCCCGCGCAGAGCCGCGGCAACCAGCGCCAGGCCAAGAATTTCGTGGGCATCGGCCCGCTCTTTGGCCTCACGGGCCACGTCGATGGCCCTCCGGTCGGCGCCCTCGGCTTCGAGCTCTCGTACGTGCGATATCCCGTGAGTGCGTTCGGCTTCGGCCTCGGCGCCTTCGCGCAGGCCCAGACCGTCGGGTTCTCGCACGGGCGCTGGGCCATCGGACCGCAGATCAACTTCATGATGTTCGGCGCCGAGATCGGCGCGTTCGTCGAGGAGGGCTACGGCAAGCGCGCCACCACCATCGGCCTGCATGCCTCGCCCTTCGTCTCCATTGGCTTCTTCTCCGCGGCCTTCCGGATCGGCGTCCCCGTCAGCGCCCTCTCCGAAGGGACCCCGTACGGCCTGGATCTCGGGCTCATCTGCGCCTTCAAGGCGCCCATCCCCCTCGACGGCCAGCTCTTCGGGCTCGCATTCCATTGATGATCGACGACATCGAAGACGAACGGGACGAACAGGACGAGAGCGATTCCAAGGCCCCGGAGAGCGCTCCTTTCACGAGGGACGAGCTGCGCGTGGCCATCGCGGTCCTCGAGGCGATCACCCGGGATCGGGCCGTCCTCGCGCACGTGCCGCGGGAGGCGCGTGTGCGGCTGCTCGAAGCGGCCGGCCGGGTCTCGCGGCCCGATCGGGCCGAGCAACGCCGCCTCGCGAAGGCGCTCCGCCGCAAGGATCGCCTCGCCGTGAAGGCCGAGGACGCGGCGCTGCTCGACGCGACCGGCATTCGCGCCGCCCGCCGCGCCCCCGTCTTCCAGACCCCGCCGCCGGGTTTTCCGGCCTTGCCGGGCCCTGCGGAGAGCCCGCCGCCGGGCGAGCTCAGTGACGCGCGCAAGTGTTACGTCTGCAAAGCCGAGTTCCGGGCGGTCCATTTCTTCTACGATCAGCTCTGCCCGCCCTGCGCCGAGCTCAATTACCACAAACGCACGCAGACGGCCGACCTCCGGGGCCGCGTCGCGCTGGTGACCGGCGCGCGCGTGAAGATCGGGTATCAGGCAGCGATCCTCCTGCTCCGCGCTGGCGCGCGGGTCGTCGTCACCACGCGTTTCCCCCACGACGCCGCGCTCCGTTATGCCCGCGAGAGCGATTACGAGGCCTGGGCCGACCGGCTCGAGATTCACGGCCTCGACCTGCGCCTCACCCCGAGCGTCGAGCGGTTCGCCCGTCTGCTCGAGGGGCACCTGCCCCGGCTCGATTTCATCATCCACAACGCCTGCCAGACCGTGCGCAGGCCGCCGGGCTTCTACGAGCACCTCCTCGAGACCGAGCTGAAATCCCCCGATCGATTGCCCCCCGAGGCGGGCCGCCTCGTCGCGCGCCACGAGGCCGAGCGCGCGGCGTCACGGGCGTTTGCCCGGGCGAACGAGGCCACGCTCGCGCCTCGCGCGGGCTCGCTCGCCCTGTTCGAGGACCCGGTCGCGCTCTCGCAGATCCCGCTCACGGCCGAGGATCACGCCCTGCGCGGCCGGGTGGACCTCTTCCCGCGGGGCGCGCTCGACGCGGACCTGCAGCAGGTCGATCTACGCGACAGGAATAGCTGGCGCCTCGCGCTCGCGGAGGTGCCCACCCTCGAGCTGCTCGAGGTGCACCTCGTCAATGCCATCGCGCCGTTCGTGCTGAGCAGCAAGCTCAAGGGCCTCATGACGCGGCACCCCTCGCGCGACAAGCACATCGTCAACGTCTCGGCGATGGAGGGGCAATTCTACCGAGAGCACAAGACCGACAAACACCCGCACACGAACATGGCCAAGGCCGCGCTCAACATGCTCACGCGCACCTCGGCGCAGGACTACGTGAAGGACGGGATCCATATCAACAGCGTGGATACGGGCTGGGTGACGGACGAGGACCCCGCCGAGATCGCGGCCCGCAAGCAATCGGTGCACGGCTTCCATCCGCCGCTCGACATCGTCGACGGCGCCGCGAGGATCGTGGACCCGATCTTCGAAGGGTTCACCACGGGCACCCACGCGTGGGGCCAATTCTTCAAAGATTACAAGCCGACGCCGTGGTGATCACCCGGCGCGCGCCGCGCGGATCGCGTGGCGGAGCGCGTCGCGGAGCGAGCCGAACGTCTTGACGGAGAGGGGCACGTCGAGCTCGACGAGCGTGCGCGCCATCGCGGGCCCGAGGCCCGAGACCAGGCATTCGCTCCCGACGAGACCGGTGGCGCGGATCATGTCGCCGATGTGCGAGGCGATCGACGCGTCCATCGTCGACGCGCCCGTCAGATCCAGGATCGCGAAACGCGCGCCGCTCTTCACGATGGCCTCGAGCAAGCTCTCGGTCATCCTGGCCGCGCGCGCGGGGTCGATCCCGCCGACGATGGGCATCGCGAGAACGCCCTGCCACAGATCGAGGACCGGCGCCGAGAGCTGCTCGATCGTGGCGGCCTGCGCGCGCTCGCGCTCGCGGATCTCGGCCTCCGCCTTCAGGCGATCCGTCACGTCGTTCACGAGCGAGGCGACACCCACGACCTGGCCGTCCTCGTCGAGCAGCGCCGTATTGGTCCATTCACACGTGATCGTGCGGCCGTCCCTGGTCACGTTTTCATTGACGGCGTGCACCGGCCCCCTCGCTTGCTTGATTTGCTCCCAGATGTCGGCCACGTACGGGCGGACCTCCGGGGACACCATGAGCTCCTGGCCGTGCTGACCCTGCGCCTCCTCGCGGGACCAGCCGAAGATCGACTCCGCGGCCGGGTTCCAGTCGACGACGCGGAAATCGGTGTCCCACTCGATCATGCCGAGCGGCGCCTGCTGGAAGTGGAGCGCGAGCCGCTGCTGCGAGCGCGAGAGCGCCTCGCGCATGCGCTTCTGCGCCGTCACGTCGATGCCGACGCCGTAGAAGTACTTGAACGAGCCGTCGTCGTCGAAGATCGTCCTGCCGTGCCACTCGACGAGCAGCTCCCGGCCGCTCCGGGTGAGGACGCGGTTCTCGTTGTACGTCGTGCCCTGCGCCGAGCGGAGCTCCGCGAAGACCTCGCGGAGCATCTCGTGATCCCGGACCGGGACGAACATCGTCGCGTAATCCTGGCCGATGACCTCGTCGCGTGTATACCCGAGCGCGCCGAGCATGGTGCCATTCATGAATACCGTGCGGCCGGCCCCATCGAGCCCGACCACGAATGTCGGCGACGTATCCAGGATCTCGTGCGCAAGGTCGTGTTCCGCGACGTCCGTCATGGTAGTGGCGCCGCGCGCTGTTTTCAGAGCCCGGGCAGCGATGCCACGCTACCCGAGATCCGTCACCCGAGCAAGGCTCGTCACCCGCGCCAGGCGCGTGGGGCAGGCCCCAGGAGCGCGCGACATTCCATTCCGAGCGCGCTCACGTGACGTCTTCGAGCCCGCCCGACATCGGATAGGGCCACGTGCTCGCGGGCGCGCCGCCGTCGACCTCCAGGATCTTCCCCGTGATCCACGACGACGCCGGCGAGGCCAAAAAGAGCACGGAGGCCGCGATGTCCTCCGGCGTGGCGAGCCGGCCCATCGGCGTCTTCTCCGTCATGCGCGCGAGCAGATCACCCGCCCCGACGAACGCCTCGAGCGCGTCCGTCATCGTGGCGCCCACCGCCAGCGCGTTCACGCGCACCCGCGGCGCCCATTCGTGCGCGAGCAGCCGCGTCATGTGGTTCAGCGCGGCCTTCGCGGCCCCGTACGCGACGAACCCCGTGTCCACGCAATGGCTCATCGCCGACGAGATGTTCACGATCGCCCCGCGCGTCCGCGCGAGGTGCGGCGCGGCGCCCCGCGAGAGGTGCAGCGCCGACACGACATTGAACCGGTACGCCTCCACGAATTCGTCGTCCGTCAGCGCGAGCGCGATCCGCGGCGGATACCCTCCCGCGTTGTTGACGAGCACGTCGAGCCGGCCGAACGCCTCGAGCGCGCGCGCGAGCAGCCGGTCGAGGTCCGCCGCCGCCGTCACGTCCGTCGGCACGACGAGCGCGCGCCGCCCCCGCGCGCGGACCTCCTTCGCCGCCTCCTCCAGCACGTCCTCGCGGCGCGCGGCGAGCACCACGTCCGCGCCCGCCTCGGCCAGCGCGATCGCCGAGCCGAGCCCGATCCCGCGGCTCGCGCCCGTGACGATCGCGACCTTGTCGGTCATCCGAAAAGCATCGAGGATCATGTCTGGCTCACCCTTTGGCCTTCCTCGGCAGGCGCGGAAAGAGCGCCGGCACGCGTGTCATGTGATCGGCATACCCCGGCCGCCGCGCGACGGACCGCCTGTCCATCAGCGGAATGCTGATGAACACGAAGAGGCACGTGATCCACGCGGGGCCGATGAGCGGATATCGGACGCCCGGATCCGCGGCGAGGGCGAACAGGAAAAGCCCCCACCAGAACGTGATCTCGCCGAGGTAATTCGGGTGCCGGCAATAAGCCCACACGCCCGTGTCGAGGATCCTCCCGGGCACGTCGTTCGTCCTCCGGAACACGCGGAGCTCGTCGTCGGCGCGGGTCTCCAGGGCGATCGCGCCGGCCGTCACCACGAAGGCCGCGGCGTCGACCCACGAGAGCGGCCGCGTGCCCGCGGCGAGCGCCGGGAAGAGGGACAAACAGCCGAGGAAGACGCATACCGTCGGCATGAAATGCAGGCCGAGGAAGCTCACGAGCCAGTAGGCGCGCCCCGTCGTGCGCCGCAGATCGACGTACCGGAAATCCTCGTGGCCGAGCCCGTTCCAGCCGCGCGCCCAGTTCCACGTCAGCCGCGCGCCCCACGCGAGCACGAGCGCCGTGACCACGATGCGCCGCAGCGCCGGCGCGCCCGCGGACTCCGGGGAGAGCGCGATCGCCGGCGCGATCACCATCGGCGCGACGCTCCAGTAAGGATCGTACACGCTCGAGTTGTTGCAAAACACGCTCGCCGCGAAGACGACCACCGTCGCCGCCGCGTCCGCCGCAGCGAACGCCAGGATCGACGAATGCCCCGGCGTGAGCGCGCGGTACACGAGCCATCCCACGACCGCGCCCGCGACGTACGCGAGCGCCACGATTGCGAAGTCCTTCGATCGGTTCCGCATGATGACGATATCGATGAGGGGTGAACGGTCAGATCTCGAAATCGGCCGGATACTCGTCGTCCCCGGGCTGGCTGCCCGCGGCGATGACCCGCGTCTCCGGCGGCTTGACGGCGACGCGCGAGCGCTTCGGGATGCCCCGGGTCAAGAAGACCGAGCCGCCGACCACGCTGCCTTGCCCCACCACGGTTTGTCCGCCGAGCACCGTCGCGTTCGCGTAGAGCGTGACGGAGTCCTCGACCGTCGGGTGGCGCTTCTGGTCACGGATGACGCGGCCGCGCTCGTCCTTCGGGTGCGAGATCGCCCCGAGCGTCACGCCCTGGTAGACCTTGACGTTCCCGCCGATGTGGCTCGTCTCGCCGATGACAACGCCCGTCGCGTGATCGATGAAGAAGCTCTTGCCGACCGTCGCGCCGGGGTGGATGTCCGCGCCGCTCTGCGAGTGCGCCCACTCGCTCATGATACGCGGCATGAGCGGCACGCCGAGCACGTAGAGCTCGTGCGCCACGCGGTGCACGGTGATGGCGAGCAGGCCCGGGTACGAGAGGATCACCTCGTCCAGGCTGCCGGCCGCCGGGTCGCCGTCGTAGGCCGCTTGCACGTCGAGCAGGAGCGTGTCGCGGATCTCCGGCAGGCGGCTGAGCAGCCGGCACGCGATGTGCCGCCCGTACTCGGCGCAGGCGCCGGCCTCGTTGCCCTGCGACTCGCTCGCCCAGCAGAGGCATTTCTCGATTTGCGTGGCGAGCTTCTCGCGCAGCGTCGAGACGAGCGTGACGACGTGGTACCGAAGGTTGCCCTCCGTGAGGTCCTGCCGGCCGTAATAGCCGGGGTAAAAGACCTGGAAGAGGAGCTCGATGATCTCGAAGATCTCCTCGCGGGAGGGCAGGTACTTCTTGCCGATGTAGTGGCCGCGCCGGTCACGCTCGTAACTCGCGAGCAGCCCGTCCACGACTTTGCCGAGGCCGTTCTCCGCTGCCATCACGGACCCTACGAAGACGCCGTCGCCTTCTCCACGCCCTCGAACATGCCCTCGAAGAGCGCCGTCGAGAGGTACCGCTCGCCGGCGTCGGGGAGCACGGTCACGATCGTCTTGCCGTCGAACGCGGGATCGTTCGCGAGCCGCAGCGCCGCGACCATCGCCGCGCCACACGAGATGCCGCTCAGGATGCCCTCCTCGCGCGCGAGCCTGCGCGCCATCGTGATCGACTCGTCGTTCGACACGGCCTCCACGCGGTCCACGAGCGACAGATCGAGGTTGCGCGGGATGAAGCCCGCCCCGAGCCCCTGGATCTTGTGCGGCGCGGGCTTGAGCTCCTGGCCGGCGAGCGTCTGCGTGATGACGGGCGAGTGCACGGGCTCGACGGCGACCGTGAGGATCTTCTTGCCCTTCGTGTTCTTGATGTACCGCGACACGCCCGTGAGCGTGCCGCCCGTGCCGACGCCGCTGACGAAGACGTCGATCGCGCCGTCGGTGTCCTCCCAGATCTCGGGGCCCGTGGTGGTCTCGTGGATGGCCGGGTTCGCCGGGTTCTCGAACTGCTTCATCAGCACGTACTTGTCGGGCTGCGTCGCGGCGAGCTCCTCGGCGCGGGCGATCGCGCCTTTCATGCCGAGCGGGCCGGGCGTGAGGATGATCTGCGCGCCGAGCGCGACCAGCACCTTGCGCCGCTCCATGCTCATCGTCTCGGGCATCGTGAGCACGCAGGTGTAGCCACGCGCCGCCGCGGCGAACGCGAGCGCGATGCCGGTGTTGCCGCTCGTCGCCTCGACGAGCGACATGCCGGGGCGCAGGACGCCGCGCTCCTCGGCGTCCCACACCATCGCCGCGCCGATGCGGCATTTGACCGAGTAGGCCGGGTTCCGACCCTCGACCTTGGCCAGCACGGTCGCGCGCGCGCCCGCCGTCAGGCGGTTGATCTTGACGAGGGGCGTGCGCCCGATGCTGCGTGAGTTGTCTTCGTAGATACGCGCCATGGGGCGCCGACTCTACCACGCTCGCCACGCCCCTGCGCCTCCGTCTCGACCCTCTCGGAGACGCTCGCGACCCTCTTCGAGGAGGGTCCGGTCCCCCGCCCAGGCGCCCTCGACCGTCTCCGAGACCGTCTCGACCCTCCCCGAGGACGGTCTCGTCCCCCACCGAGACGCGCTCGTCTCGCGCGGGCGGGGGGACGGGGGCTGAGGGAATCGGCTCGTTACTGGCAGAACTCCTGCGTGCACGCCCCGCCGAGTGGCGCGCAAATCCCGCAGCTCTCGTTGCAGCAGTACGTGCCGGGGCCACAGACGTTGTCCCCGCAGCGCTCCCGCCCTGGCCCGCTCGGGTTGCTCCTCAGGCAGCCACAGCCGCACCCGTCGGAGAAGGGCCTCGAACCCGCCTCGCACCGGAACAGAATGGCCGCGCACCGGGCTGGGTCCCGTGAGACATAACGGCGCCGCGGGTTGTTGCAGGTGCCATACGCCGTCGGCCGTCCCCGGACGCACACGCCGATACAATCCGCGCCGCCCCGCTCCGGGTCGCAGCCGTCTCCCGGCAGATCGACACAACGCAGGCCGGCAGGGCAGCGGAACCCCGCGAATCCTCCGCATCGCGGGAGCCGCGCGTAGGGCTGCGTCGAGAGCTCGTCCTCCGCGGCGGCGAGGTCCGCCTCTCCCTCCGCCGCCGCGACGGGGAGCTCCGCGTCGAGCTCGTCGTCCGTCGGCTCGCCGGCCACGCACGCGCTCCCCAGGATCGCGGCGCCGAACGTGAGCCCGAGAAGGGCCAAACCTCTGGTCCACATACGAACCTCCTCCGGGGCAGCGCTCGCGGAGACGAGCGAATCCCCCCATTTCCTCCGTCGAGCACGGCCCGTACCGCGCGCCCCGCGTGCATTCGGCGCCCGGGTGATCAGAAACGTCACAGCAAAAGCTCGATAGGCGCGAGAAATCGGGCGAGAGAGAAGCGCCGAATCACGCGCCCTTCCATTGACACGGCATTCCGTCACCCAAGGAAACGATCGAGGTGAGCCATGAGCAAACGAGGGTGGGGGCGAAGGATGGCAGGGTTGACGGGCGTGATTTGTCTCCTCGCGGGGGCGGCGTACGCCGAGACGCCGGGCGTGGAGAATGAAGCGCGCCCGGAGACCGCGGAGGCGCGTAGCCCCCTCGCGACGGAGCCGACCCTGTGCGCGAGGTGCATGCGCGGGTGCTTGCGCGGCGATTATCGATGGTGGCCGTTCAACTGTGAAGAGCTCTGCGCGGTGCTGCTCTGCAGGCCCGAGCGCAGGGCCGCGCTCGAGCGGTGAGGGGCGCGGCTCAGTCCTGACGCGGGCCCTTCGGGGCAGGCGGCGCGGCGGCCCCGAACGCCGCGTTGCCCTGGAAACACGTGACCGACCTGTCGTCCGGGTTCGGGCTCCACGGGCTGTAACGTGTCACCGAGACGGGCGCCTCGAGCATCGTGAGCCCCTCGGGCGTGGTGACGTGCGCGGTCAGCGTGTGGAGGACGTCGTCGGCGAGCAGGCGGCTCGCGACGACCTGGAAATTGGCGCTGAAGGAGCCGTCGCTCCCCAGGTGACACCACCCCTCGGCAATCGAGAGCGGCGCAATGACGGCGCAGACCGCCCCCGCCGGCGCGCGCATGACGCAGGCCTCGCCTTCGGGGGCGATATGGATGCACGGCCTGCCGTCGAGGAAGAGCTCGATCCGCTCGGGGTCCTGGCCTCCGGGGATCGAGCCGGGATCGTCGAGCCGGACGCCGAGGCTGGTGAAACAGGCGGGGTCCGGCGTGACCACGGAGGCCTGTGGCTCGGCCTGGGAGCCGAACGAGACGAGCAGCGCGGCGGTCGTGACGAGGAGCGTTCCGTGTCCGTACATGTCCCCTCGGCATACCAATTCCCATGCCGCTTCCGTCCGAAAGACCCCGCACGCTCCTTGCCGTTTGACAGGCAGGCGCGTGAGCGCTTTCATCCCGCCGCTGGAACACGAAGATGCCCGAACCCGCCTCGCAGCTCCTCCCGTACGACCAGATCAAGCAGCAGCTCGACGCCGGCGCCGTCGCTTGCCTCGCGCCCGCGGGCCCGGAGCTCGTGAACGCGCACTTGCCCGCGATCTCCTACAAGAAATCCACGATCACGGTCGAGCTCGCGTTCCAGCGCCTGCCGCGGGAGGCGTTTTTCCCGATCGTCGACGTGCTCGCGCAGTATTTCCGGTACTTCACGGAGCTCCGCCGCAGCTATTTCGGCGTGACCGTCGTCGCGGACCATCACAGCCCCTTCGATCGCCGCCTCGCCGAGAAGCGCAAGCCGGGCGAGGGGCCCGAGCTGCCGCCGCCGATGAAGGTGACGTTCCGCTTCGATTCGAAGGGGCACGGCGCGGTGTTTTTCGAGAAAGAGGCGCTGCTCCTGCAGGAGGAGGTCAACTGTATCCTCGACGTGCTCCGGCGGTATGCCCTCCACGCGGAGGGCGCGGCGGGCGCGAGCTCCCCGCAGCAGAAGCTCGCCGAGCTCGGCGCCGTGGTCTTCGAGGCGAGCCCGGCGTTCTCGGCGGACCGGATCGCCGGCTACGAGCGCACGAAGCGCGACGTCGAGCAGACCATCGTGCTGCCGCTCCTCCACCCCGAGATCTTCATGGCCGTCGGCGAGATGGCCCGCACGCGGCCGGGCGCGAGCGTGCCACGCGCCGTGCTCTTCGAAGGGCCACCCGGCACGGGCAAGACCACGATGGCGCGTGTCATCGCGAGCCAGAGCGGGATCCCGCTCGTCTACGTGCCCGTCGAGTCGATCATGAGCAAATGGTTCGGCGAGTCCGAGAAGAGGCTCGACGCGATCTTCGACCGGGCGGGCGCGCTCCCGCGGAGCATCGTCTTCCTCGACGAGATCGACGCCTTCGCCGGCTCGCGCGACCGGGCGATGCACGAGGGGACGCGGCGCATCCTCTCGGTGTTGCTCCGCCAGATGCAGGGGCTCGTCGATACGAGCAACGTGGTGGTGATTGGCGCGACGAACCGCAAGGACGACCTGGATCCGGCGCTCCTCAGCCGTTTCAACCTCTTCGTCCATTTCCCGCTCCCGGACGCGGGCGAGCGGGCGGCCATCCTCGCTTATTACGCGAAGCACCTCGCGCCGGAGGAGCTCGGCGCGCTCTCGGCGAAGACGGAGGGTCGATCGGGGCGCGAGCTCGAGGACGCGTGTGGCGTGGCCGAGCGGATGTGGGCGTCGCACATCATCGCGACGAACGCGAGCGTGACGCCGCCTCCGGTGGAGACGTACGCCACGGCGTTCCGGCTGAAGTTCCGATTGTCGGGGGGAGAGGGGTCTACTTGACCTTCGGGCAGGCGCCGAGATCGGCTTCCTTGAATTTCTTGCCGGTCTCGATGTCCTTCTTCGTCTCGTCGATCTGGCCCTGCGTGGCGTCCTTGACGGGCGCCCAGGCCGCGTCCTTCGTGGCGAAGTCGGTGAACATCACGAGGGCGTTTTGCTCGAGCTCGAGCTGCTTCTGGAGCGCGGCGACGTAGGCGTCATCGGCGCCCGTGAGCGCGCCGCAGCCGCTCGTGAGCTGCTCCAGCGTCACGCTGGCCGGGTCCTTCTTGTACTGGTTGACGAGCGCGTCGTACGCCTCGGCCGCCTGGGTGCGCGCGCCCATGGCGAGCACGCCCGCGGCGAGGCGCTGGTTGCGCGCGAGCTCGTACTGGGCGAACGCGAGCGGGGGCTCTGCGCTCTTGAAGAGGCCGTCCTTCGCGGAGTTCACGAACATGAACGTGTAGGGGGCCGTGAGCTCCGTCGACGTCGTCTTCAGCGGCAACGCGGCGACCTTCGGCTGCAGGCACGCGGCAACAAGCGCGCCGGCCGGGTCCGCGGGGGGCTCGATCGTCACGGCGGGCGCGGCGGTCTGCGTGAGCTTGATCTGCGCCTTGAAGAAGGCGGGATCGGCGTCCTTCCACGGCGCGTAACAATCACAGAAGCCGGCCTGCGCGAGCCGGATCGTGCCGGCCACGTCGGAGGCCTCGCTGACGCCCATCCTCACGGAGGGCATCACGCTGGCGATGTGCTTGTATTGCACCTCGGCGTTCACGTTCGCCGCGGCCTGGGCCTTTTTCTCCCAGTCGGGGGCCGTGGCGGCGAACCTGTCGACGGCGGCCTTGATGCATTGCTCGCCGGCGGGCGTGACGTTCTGGCCCGTGATGGCGTGCGCGAGCTTGCCGCCCGCGAGGGTGGTCTTGAGGGTGAGGCTCGTCTCGTCCGCGGGCCCGCGGTTCTTCGGGTCGACGAGGCATTCCATGACGAGCGGCCGGGCCGCGACGAGCACGCCGGTGAGCACCTCGCCGTTGATCTTCTCCGGCAGGGCGGGCGCTTGCTGGAAACAAACGCCGAGATCGACGGGGTTGATGTTCACGACACGTTGCTGCGTCGAGACGGGGCCCGTCGGGCCCTCGCCGGTCTGCGATGCGCCACCACACCCGAGCCCGAGGCCGAGGGCGAGGAGCGGTAGAGCTTTGCGGAGGTGGATCATGGCTTCTTCCAGGTGTTCTTGCCGGCGTCCTGCCGGCGGGCGCGGAGCTTAGCGGAAGGGCTTGGCGGGGCACAAGTCCGGGGGAACCCTCGCGCGCACGGCCAGGCTCGTGGTACGCTGCCGCCCGATGGCCCTTGCTGCCCACTGGCCCGTCCCCATCACGACCGTCGGACCGTCGAAGGGGGGAACGACCGTCTTCCGCCACGCCGGAAAGCTGCACCTCACGTGCGTGCTCAAGGCCACGTTCACCTTCGTGCCCGACGCGCCGATGTCGTCCACCACGCCGGAGGACCTCTTCCGCGCCGAGGCGCACCACCGCGACAACCCGACCCGCAGCATTCGCGCCACGAGCGACGTCGTGCCGCACCTGCCGCGCGTCGACGTGGTGCTCTCGGGCCACGCCTGCGCGCCCGCGGGGACCACCGTGACGCGGCAGATCGTGCGCCTCGGCGTCTTCCACGGCCGGGCCCTGCTCGACAAGACGCTGCACGTCTATGGCGAGCGCAAGGGCGCCGAGATCACGCCCTTCGACAAGATGCCCCTCGTGTACGAGCGCGCCCTCGGCGGCATCGGGTTCCGGCCGAACCCACACGGGACGGGCAAGGCGCCCGGCTCCGCGCCGCCGAACGTCGTGTACCCGAACGACGGGAGCCTCGTCGCGGGCTTCGGGCCCATCTCGCGCGCGCTCTCGCAGCGCAAGTCGCTGCTCGGCCCCCTCTCGCCGATGGCGCTCGATCAGCCCGTGCCCGATCTGCCGGCCGATTTCGATTGGTCCTATTTCCACGCCGCGCCGCCCGATCAGCAGATCGAGTCGCTCGTGGGCAATGAATGGATCGTGCTCGAAGGGCTCCACCCGGAGAAGACCCGTATCTCGTCGCGCCTGCCCTCCGCGCGTGGGCTCGTGACGCTCTTCGGCCTGGCGCCGGACGCGCCCGAGGCCGCCCGCACGATCCCGCTCCGCTCCGATATCCTGCGGATCGACGCCGATACGCTGCGCTGCTCGCTCGTCTGTCGCGCCGTCGTGCCCCTCGACGACGAGCGGGCCCTCGGGACGCTGCGGATCGTCGGCGGAATCGAGACCGAGGGCCGCCCCCTCGCGCACCTCTTGACCCCGCCGCCGGCGCTCGCGCAAAAAAAAGGAGGGCCCGTGCACATCACGATCGACGATCTGGCCACGACCACGGCCCGCAGCGATACGTGGACGCGAGGCGGACACGACTCGACGATGGTGCTCGAAGACGCGACGAAGGGCCCGCACGAGGTCGTGCCGTTCGCGCAGAAGCCCGACCGCGAAAACCCGATGGAAGGGACGTACGCCCTCGACGGGGACGCGGCGGTGGTCGCGCAGCAGAAGCCGGCCATCCCGTTTGCCGGCGGGCCCAAGGCCCCTTCGCCCTCGTCCCCGGGGGCGCCCATTCCGGGCGCGCCCTGGTCCAACGTCCCCGTCGAAGCCGCTCCGGCGCCGATCGTCGAGGAGGCGACGCGCGCCCTCTCCCTCACGTTCGATCTCGATTTCGTCGAGGTGGTCGAGGAGCCGCCGCCCCCGCCGCCCGTGGCCCCGCCAAACCCGGCGCCGGCCCCGCCGAAAGAGCCCGCGGCCGCGGCGCCCCCGCCTCTGCCGCCGCGCCCCGTGAAGACCGACCCCTGGGCGAGCGCCCCTGCGGCGCCGAAGGTCGAGGTCCCGAAGCCGCCGCCGCCGCGGATGCCGCCGAAGCCGGCGGTCAACAAATCGCTTTATGGTGGGTTCGGCCCGCCGAAGAAGAAGAGTTAGTCAGGACGAACGGGCGCGGGCCGCGTCACACGCGGCCGCGAGCCAAGCGGGGCCGAATTCGCCTTCGAGCGCGATATCGGGCTCGACGCCGACCCCGTCGATCGGGGCCCCGCCCGGCCCGGAGCAACACGCGGCCGTGCGATAATCGAACGAATCCTCCGCGGCCGGGACGAGGCGCTGCGCGCTGCCCTTTCCGTGGGTTCGCCTGCCGAGGATCGACGCGCGACCGTGGGCCTTCAGGCACGCGGCGAGGACCTCCGCGGCCGAGCCAGTCCCGCCGTCGACGAGCACGACGAGCGGCATCGTGTACGCCGCCGGCAGCTCGGCGCGGCGGACGAGCTCGTCCCCTTCGCCGTCCTCGATCCGGACGATCTCCGCGCCCTCGTCGAGGAATGACGCCGCCCACGTGATCACGGCGTCGAGGTCCCCGCCCGGACAACCCGTGAGGTCGAGGACGAGCGCCCGCGCGCCTGCGGCTTCGAGCCGACGCGCCGCCACGTGGAAGCGGCTCGTGATGTCCGTGGTGACGAGCGCGACCCGCACGTAGCCGACCGAATCGTCGAGCTTCTCGGCCGTGAGGGGCGCCGCGCTCGTGCGGCCGAGGATGGCGTCGCCGAGGGCGGCGGCGCGCGCCGACGAGACGGCGTCCGGCGCGGCGGCGACGGGGGAATGTGCGTACGTGTAAAACACGTTCACGGCGCTCGGGACGACGACCGCGCCGAGGGCGTTGTTCCCGGTGTTGCCGATCGTCGGGCAGGTGAGGTTGATGGCGGGCATCTTGTCGACGAAGACGATCGGATTGCCCATGACGTACTTGCCCGGGCCCTTCACGGTCCAGTGCGCCGTGCCCGGCTCGTCGCCCGAGGTCATGGCGATCATCGACCCGAGGTTCAGCGCGTGGACGCCCGAGACCTTGACGATCGGCGAGAACACCGAGGCCTGGGCGTTCATCGCGATGTTGGGATACGGGATGGGGACGGGGCCGACGGGCGTGGGCGTGAGGCAGACATCCGGAAACCCGAGATTCATCCCGACGCCGCGGTTCGATGCGGGGAGCATGATCGCCTCCTAGCCCAGGTGGACTTCCTTGCCGTTGATGGAGACCTTCTCTTCCGTGAGGATCGTCGCGCTCTTCGATTGCGAATGGCTCGATCCCTCGACGACCGTGTGCGTTTGTCCGGCCTGCACACTGAGCAGCTCCGTGACGCGCTGGCGCAGCGTGGTGAAGGCGTGGACGACCTCGGAGGCGATCATGCGGATCTTCTTCGTGGTCACGGCGAGCTCGGGGGAGCTGATCTCGACGCCGCGATCCGCGGCGATCCGGAGCGTGCCCGCGGCGCGCAGCTCGGCGTCGGCGGGGAAATGCAGGACCGCGGGGCCCTGTCCGCGCACGACGCCGATGATCCAGTGGCCCTCCTCGTTGCCGATGACGAGCACCTCGTCGCCCGGCGTGGGCTCGTAGGCGTACGCGAGGGCGAGGCGCGCGTGGACCTTGCCGCCTCGCGGGAGGTCGACCTCGATCTCGGCCGGGCGGGCGGCCGCGACCGTCGCCGGGCCGAGGTAGAGGCCCCTGTCCGCGGATTCCTCGAAACGCAATCGCGCCACGTTCGACATCGTGTCCTCCTTCTACGTGTGTTCCCGCGGCGGCGGCCGGTACGCTTCCGCTTCGAGCCGGTCGAGATCCGTGCGGCGGACGCCGAGCAGGTTCGCCCCGACGAACAGCGCGCCCGTGTCCCGGACATTGTGCAAATTGGCGTGCGAGAGGTCCGTATTCGAGAGGTCGGCCTCGCGGACGTCGGCGTGCGAGAGGTCCGCGTATCCGAGCTTCGCCCCGCCGAAGATCGCGCCCTTCACCTTCGCCCGCACCCAGAGCGTCTCGCGCAGGTCCGCGCCGCCGAGGTGGGCGAAGCCCGCCTCCGCCCCGGTGAACGTCGCGTGCCGGAGCCGCGCGCCCGAAAAACGCGCCCCCGCGGCCGCCGCGTCCCCGAAAAACGCGCCTTTCGCCTGCGCGCCCGAGAGATCGGCCGTCTCCAGCCGCGCACGCATGAAGCAGGCCTGCGTGGCCGTGGCGTTCGTGAGCTTCGCGCCCGAGAGATCCGCGTCCGTGAAATCGGCGTGCGTGAAATCGCAGCCGGAGAGGTTCATCCCGCGGAGGTTGGCCTTGACAAACGAGCAGCGGTGCATCGAGAGGCCGGCGAGGCGCAGGTTGCGGAGGTCCATGCCGCCGAAGTCGACGGTCTTGAACGTGGTCCGCTCGATCTTCGCGCCTTCGAGGCTCGCGCCTTCGAGGCTCGCGCCCCACAGGAACGCGTGCGAGAGGACCGTGCCGGCGAGGATCGACCGGTCGAGCCGGGTCATCACGAGCCGCGCGCCTTCGAGGCTCGCGCCGGAGAGGTCGGCCTCGCTCAGCATGGTCATTTCGAGGTCCTGCCCCGAGAGGTTGACGAGGACGAGCTTCGCGCCCGTCAAGATCGCGCGCTTCAGGTTCGCGCCCGCGAGGTCTGCGCCCGTGAGATCACAACCCGAGAGGTCCGCCATTTCGAGGTTCGCCCCCGAGAGGCGCGCGTCCTTCAGGCAGACGCCGCGCAACGACGCAAAGAAGAGGTCCCGGCCGGCGAGATCCGCGCGCTCGGCCTCGCCGTCCTCTGCCGGGAGGACGGTCCCGTCGTCGCGATTGCGATCGAGCTTGCTGAGGATCGCCCGGTCGAGCTGGCATTTTCCGAGCTGCTTCGGCAGCGTCGCGCCGCGCAGATCGGCCTCGTGGAAAAGCACGACGTCGAGCGTCGCGCCTTCGAGGTTTGCCCGGACGAGCCGGGCGCGCGAGAGGACCGTCTGCTCGAGGCGGGCGCCGCGGAGGTTCGCGCCCGTGAGGTTCGCGCCGAGGAGAGCAGTTCGATGCAGGGTCGCGCGTTCGAGATCCGCGCCGGAGAGGTCCGCGCCTTCGAGCACGGCCTCCGAGAGATCCGCGCCCTTCAGCCGGGCCCGCGAGAGGTTTGCCCGCGGCATGATCACGCGGCGGAGGTCGGCCGTCGCGAGGTTCGCGTCCGCGAGGCTCACGCGGAGCATCTTGGCGTTTCGGAGGATCGCCCCTTCGAGGTCCGCGCGTTCGAGCGACGTGTCGAGCAGCTCGGCCTCTTCGAGGTTCGCGCCCCGCAGAGACGCGCCGTCGAGCCGGACGCCCCGGAGCTTGGCCTTCGCGAGCTTCGCGGCGCCGAGGTCCTGCCCGCGCAGGTCCACGCCGTCGAGGGTCTTTCCCTCGAAGCTCTCGCCCGATCGGAGGCGCGCGGCGAGCTCGGCCGGGCTCACGCGCCACGCTCCAGGGTGGAGCGCTTCAGGTTGGCGCCGTTGAAATCGGCGTCTTTGCCTTGCGCCGCGGTGAAATTCGCCTCGTAGAGGTTTGCCTTCACGAACTTCGTCCGGCTCACGAGCGCCCTCGAGAAGTCGGCCTGGAAGAAATTGGCTTGCGTCGCGTCCACGCCCTCGAGCTTGGCCTTGTAGAAGCGGGCCCCCGGGAGGTTCGCCCGGACGAACGAGGCCGCGAACGCGGAGACGCGATTGAAGAACGAGCCCGGGAGATCGGCGTGGGAGAGGTCGGCGTCTTCGAGGTTCGCGCCTTCGAGGAGGACCTTCTCGCCGGTGGCGTCCGCGAGCGAGGCGAGCACGAGGTGCGCGTCGTGGAAGCTCGCGCCCGAGAGCTTGGCGCCCACAAAGCGCGATTTCCGCCCGCGGATGCGCGAGAGGAGCGCCGAGACGAACGAGGCGCGCTCGAAGGAGGCGTTCTCGAGGGTGGCCTCGCTGAAATCGGCGTAATCGAACTCGGCGCGCTCGGCGCGGGCGCCGGCGAGGTTCGTCCGGGTGAAGATCGTATAAGGCGCGCTCGCCTGCGCGAGCGTGGCGCCTTCGAGGTCGGCGTCCTCGAAGAAGGCCGTCTCGAGGGACGCGCGGGAGAAATCGGCGTTTTTCGCGCGGACACGGGCGAGGTTCGCGCGTCGGAGGTCCGCGGAGACGAGGCGCGCGCCCTCGAGGTTCGTCTTGAAGAGCACGGCGTCGCGCAGGTTCGCCCCGGAGAGGTCGGCGCCGGAGAGGTCGGCGCGCGTGAGAATGGCGCCTTCGAGGTTCGCGCCGCGTAGATCGAGGCCCCGCAGATCCCGCCCCGTGAGGTCGTGCTCCGAGAGATCCCGCCCCGGCCCGGGTTCGTCCGTCGAAATGGGTTCGGTGGGCGGGCGGTAGGCGGGATCGAGCTCTTGCAAGCGAGGATCGTGGGGGATGGCCTCGAGCTCGGCGACCTTCGTGGCGATCTTCGCGCGCTCGTCGGCCGGGATGTCCTTGTCCGCGAGGCCCTTCCTGACGCGCTCGATCTCCTCGATCACGCCCCGCATGACCTTGCGCAAGCCGAGCGGCGGCCGGACGCCGGGCTTGCGGATCATCATCGCGGGCGGCGTATCGTCGAACGACTGCGCGCTCTTCGCGAGGTCGGGCTCGATGTCGCGATGTCCCTTGGCCTTCTCCCGCGCGCCCGCGATCGATTTGCCGACCTCCGCGACGGCCGCCGCGCCAAACGCGCCGAGCTTCTGATCGATCTTCGCCGAAATGGGGTCGAGATCCGCGCGCAGGGGAGGAGGCGCGCCGCGCCGCTCGGCCTCCGCGCGGGCGATGACCTCGTCGAACCCGGGCGGCATGACCGCGGCGAGCCCGACCGGGTCCTTCTCGAAGGCGAGCAGGATGTCCCGGTAATGGGCCTCGGGCAATGGTCTCGCCCCGAGCTCTTCCGAGGCGACGAGCATCGTGCGAACGTCCTCGAAATCGTGCTCGCGCACCTCGACGACGCCGCGGAACGTCAATTCGAGGACGCCGCGATCGAGGTCGGCGAGCAAGGTGTCGAGCGACATCGGGACCTCGCGGAGGCGGCCGGCGTCGTCGTGCACGAAGACGCGGACGCGCGTGCCGGGCAGGCGCGCGCGCAGCGTGGGCTCCGTCTCGTGGAGGTTCTGGAAGAGGAGCTCCTCGTCGCCACGCAGATACCCGGGGAGCTGCTGATCCGGGGGCGCGGCGTGGAAATACTTCCAGTCGAAATCTTCGGCGTAGAACGGCGCGCGTTTGTCCTGCCAGGCCTTCCCGTACTCCTTGCCGACCTTGCCCGCGCGGGCGGGCCACATGACGCTGATCGGGCCAAACCCGGCCGGGGCGGGGCGATCGCCGCGGCTCCGGATGGGTTGGTCCGGGTATTCCACGTTCGGCAGCTCGTCGCCGAGGCCCTTTCCAGCGGGGTTGTCCGGGAAATCCACCCCGCCGAAGGCGTTCGCCCAGGTGAGGGGCATCTTCGTGAAGCCGAGCGGGGTCGAGGGGACGGCGCCCGGCAGTTTGTCGGACCAGGCGCGCCGCCCGACGACCCGCAACGTCTTCGACCAGGCGCCGACGCCGAACCGGACGAGGCATTCGGTGAGCGGGACGCCGCCCGCGGCGCGGCAATGGCCCTTGAGGAAGACCTCGGCGTTCAGCTTGTAATCGGCAAAATCGCTCGGGAAGACCTCCTCTTCGCCCTCCGTGAACGTCTCGCCCGACAAAAACCGCTGTTCGGTCGCCTGCTCGACGACCGTGAGCGCGCCGCCGGGGCCGATCGTGTACGTCGCGCGGACGACGACGGTCATCTCGGGCTGCGGCGGGCGCCGCGAGGTGAGCTTCGTCCCGACGAGGAAGGGGGTGAGGTTCTTGCGGAGCATGAAGCTGCGCCTACATCCCCATGAAAATCGCCATGCCGACGTACTGGTGCGTCAGGGCCATGTGCGTCAGCTTGATCGCCGCGTGAACGGTCTTCACGGTCGTCACGATGTTATCGAGCGCCGTCGTCAGGCCCTTGAGCTTGAGCGTCTTCGTATCGGGGTATTTGTACTCCCACTCCGGGCCGATCTGGAACGTGAGCTTGGTGCCGAGGAAAATATCGGTGTTGTGCAAGGCGATCTCGAGGCTGCCGTGGTGCGCGCAGATCAAGAGCTCTTCCTGCAGACCGGCGATGGTCGCGTCGGCTTGCGCTCCCACGATCGTGAGGCCGCCGATCGTGCCCGCGATCGTCGTGTCCATCTGCGCGCCGACGTTCGTCAACGCGTTCGACGTGACGACGTTGGTGACGCTGTTCGACGCGACCGCGTACGTCTCCTCGTGCATGGCGGGCACGGGCCGGTCGATGCGGCCCGTCTTCGAGGTGATCGTGCCGTCGCAAAACGTGGACTCGCTGATGCTCTCCGAGACGTCGGTCGTCGAGCTCGTCCTCGTCGCGTACGTCTCCTCGGTGATCGAGGGGATACGCCACGCCGAGCTGCCCGTGTAACTCTCGATCTTGCTCGCCCAGGTCTTCTCGAGGATCTCGGGGTTGTTGTAGGGTTTTTCGAGCTGCTCGTGCCACTCCACCGGGCTCTCGGAGCCCACGATGGCGTGCTTGTAGTTGCCGTACCAATGCTCGTAGAAGTCGCCGGCGTAATCGCTGGTCTGGCAGAAGTTGTTCGTGGTGTTCTCGAGGTGCCAGGTGCCGCGTTGCCCGTACAGGCCGGCCCGGAACTCGACACGCACGCTCGCGCCGGGCATCGAGGCAGGGCCGAGATCCTGGAGGTGACCGCCGGAGAGGTCGAGGCCGCCCGCGCCCTCGGGGTTGTCCTGGCGGCTCATGACGACCATCTTGTAGTTGCCGCGAATCACCTCGACCTTGTCGCCGTAGGTCGTCGAGATGCGGTTGCCGTCGGTATGATCCCACCAGCCGCCGCGCGTGAGCAGCGCCGCGCTCTGCTCCAGGCGGTCGGCCTTGAGGCGCGATTGATTCTCGCGGTCCTTCGGGCCCGTCGGCGGGTCGCCGATGCGCTGATCATCGAGGAAAACGCCTCGATCCGTGACGCTCCCGTCCTTCTCCTCGTAAGACCCGACGCCCGTATTGTCCGTGACGATCTCGGCCCCGAAAGGAAGCGTGGCGGGGCCGCCCTGTCCCGACGAGACGGCGAGCGCCACCCTGGCGAGCTCGTTCGCGCGTTTTGCCGCCGCATCCTTTTCCGGTTGCTCGTGGAACGCGCCGAGCCGCAGGAACGAGCTCATCGTCTGGCCGCGGCGATCTCCGGCCGGAATGAGCTCCGAGGATTCGTCCTCCGGGTCCGCCGGTACCATGCTGGCCGGCTGCCCGACCGGATCGATCGCGAAATCGGGCACCGAAATCAGAAGATACTTGCCCGCCGCCGAGACATCGTCCGCCATGTGCCCGCGCCTCCTAGGGAAGGAATGCCAGCGAGAGAGACGCTAACAGAGCGCCCTCCCCGCTGTAAAGCTACGAAGTCGAAGGTTCAGCGAGACATGCGCTCGCAAGCGCGCCGGAGCTCCTCGAGCTTCTCGGGCGAAAGATGCAGCGTGACGCGATTCTTCTGATCCCCCTCGCGATAACCGAGGGTGAGGACCGCGATCTTCGCGGCCCCCGCGTCGCCGCGGCTCGTGGCGAGGACCGCGTCGAGGCGCCATTCGATCGATTCGAGGACGGCGCCGTGATCGGTCAGGGTCTCTCGCAGGGCGCCCGCCGCGAGCGCCGCGCGCGCCGCGTCATAACGCGAGAGCAGGATCGGGGCGATCACGGCGGTCTCCGGCGCGAGCGGGCCACCCGCGAGGCGCACGACGTCCTCTTCGAAGCGCTCGCGAGCGAGCCCGCGCGCGCACGCCTCGCGCACGAGGAAACGAGACGCCTTCAGCGCGCGCCCGAGCTCGTCCCGCGGAGCCTCGAAGGTGCGGGCGAACGCATCGAGCGCGTCCTCGGCCGCGGCAGGCACGGGATCCGGCAGCGCCGGGCCGAGCGCGTCCCAGAACCGCGCCCGGGCCTTCTCGGGCAGGCGCACGAGGGCCTTCAAATCCGCGGCGATCGCCTCCGGCGCAGACTCACCCCCGAGGCAAAACAAGGGTATCGTCATCCGCCGCCGCTCTGGATGAACGCGTCCTTCATCTCGATCAGGATCCCCGTCGCCGTCTTGATGCGGTGCGCCGGCGCGCAGTTCGACGCGACGGGCGAGGGCGTGATCGGGTTCGGCACGGTGTGGAGGATGATGGGCCTGTCCGGATCCCCGTCGATGAAGCCAATCAGGACCTCGGTCCCGGGCTTCAAGGGGTGATGGTGCCCGTAATTCGCACCGGCATGCGGCTGGGCCATGCGGATGCGGCGTGAGACGAATTGCCGTTCTCCCGATTGCGACGTGTCGAACATCATGCGGACGAGGTAACGGCCCTCCTCGTCGAGGCGCGCGAAGAGGGTCTCGGTGCCCTCCATTTCATGCGCGACAATGCCATTGACAACGCCGTGGATCTGGGGCTTGGGCGTGACGCGCGGGGGCCTGAACGGGACAGACGCCTCGATGGCGCGGAACCTGTTCGTGTACGGGGCCTGCTCCTTGCCGCCGAAGAGCGCCACCGGGGGGCGCGCGGCGTGCTCGATCTCCGTGACGAGCAGGGTCGTGTCGCCGAGCTTGGGGTGCCCGTCGAGGGTAAATGTCCCGCCCGAGCGGATCCAGCCGAGATCACTCTCGATGCCGAACACGCGGTGCGTCGCCTCGGTCTCCTCGGCGCGGATCTGCGCGAGCCGCGTGGCCTCCGCGGGCGTCTTGCAATGCGCGCCGTACTCGACGAGGCCGCCGCCGAGCCCCGAGGGCGCCTCGGCGCTGCCCGTGGGATCGACGAGAGGTATACGATAGTTGTAATCGTGCACCACGTGGGCCCGGGGAACGAGGCGCGTCGTGGCCTCGACGTGGAAGATGTCGCGGCGCTCGCCCCGCGCCCGGAACGGGGCGATCTCGTGCCCCGGCGCGACGGGGAAGCCGGTGTTTTGATCGGTGAACACGATGCGGTCGAACCCGTCCTCGTGCTCGAAGAAAAACGTGATGCCCTCGTGCTCGGCGAGGCGCGAGACGAACGCGAGGTCGGTCTCCTTGTACTGCACGACGAACTCGCGCTTCGGGTACGTCGCCGAGAGGCGCATTTCCACGTCGTCCGCGCCGAGCCCCACGAGCTCGAGTTTCTTCTGGATGATCTCGGGGACCGAGAGATCCATGAAGATCTCCTGCGTCCGCACGAGCGAGAGGCGGTGGGCGCGGGGGACGAGGAGGAGGAAGTACGAGCGGGTGTCGGGCTCGGTGTCGATCCGGTCCCGGATCTCGGCGATCATGCCGTGGATGCGCCGTACGTCCTGGCCTTCGGCCGAGAGGACGAGCGTCGCCGTGGCGCCCTCGACGGCGGCGAGGTCGAGGCCCGGGGGCTTCGTGGTGGCGACGCCGACCGAGAACGCGAAGAGCCGCCCGAGCGATTCGCGCCCCGAGAGCTCGAATATCTGCAAATCGTCGCAGGGGAAATCATCGGACTCGATCCGAAGGTGGACGAGGTCGTCGGGCATGGGGAGAGAACACCAAATGGCGAGGTGACCGTCAAGACAAGACGGGTGCTCCTTTCAGATGCCTCTCCCCGACGGCGCGGGAGTCGTGTTAGCCTCTCTTGCCGCCCCGATCCCGGGGCCTTTTTGCGCGGGACGACGAAGCGCCAGGCGAATCGTCGACAGCAACACGGGGTGATCCACGACATGAGCGCCTCCAGAACCAGTAACCTCTCGGTCGAGCTCGCGTCGGGCGACAGCTTCGATGTCCGCGAGTTCTCGGTGAGCGAGAAGATCTCGCAGCTCTTCGAGGTGCGCCTCATCGCCCTCAGCGACAACCCAAACGTCGATTTCGAGGCCATCGTCGGTCAGCCGGCGCGCTTCGTCATGCACGGCGGGCACGGCGAAGGGGCCGGTCCGCGGATCTGGACGGGCGTCTGCAACGAGCTCGAGCAGCTCGGCGCGGAGGAGACGGGGCTGTCGAGCTACAACATCTCGATCGTCCCCACGCTCTGGCTCGCGACGCAGCGCCGGAACTACCGCATGTTCCAGCAGCTCTCGGAGCCCGACATCGTGGCGAAGATGCTCTCCGAGTGGGGCATCGAGCCCGTCCTCAAGATCGACAAGGGTGCCTACAAGAAGCGCAAGTACCGCGTGCAGTACGCGGAGACGGACTACGCGTTCATCAGCCGCATGCTGGAGGACGCGGGCGTCTGCTTCTACTTCGAGCCGAGCGAGGAGGGGACGAAGCTCGTGCTCTCGGACGCGCCGCAGTCGAACGCGGCGCGTAGGCCCATCGCGTACCGGGACAACCCCACGACGGCCGATCGCGAGCACGTGACGGTCGTGCGCATGGCGCGCAAGGTGCGGCCCGGCAAGTACACGATGCGCGACATCGATTACCGCAGGCCGCCCACGTACAACCTCGCGGCCACGGCCTCCGGCGCCGAGATCCCGCTCGAGGACAAACTCGAGCGGTTCCACTACACGCCGGGCGCGTTCCTCTTCGGCGCGGAGAAGGGCGACGACACGCCGAGCGCCGACGACAAGGGCAAGGCGCGCACGGACGAGGCGGAGGGCGCGAAGCTCGCGCAGAAGCGCCTCGAGGCGAAGCGCGGCAGCGGCACGGCGATCTCGTTCCAGACGAACGTCCTCGACCTCGCGCCGGGCGTGGTGACGAGCTTCCTCGATCACCCGCGCGCCGACCTCGCGTCGGACAAGAAGCTGCTCATCGTCGAGTCGTACATGGCGGGCACGTCGACGGGCGAGTGGACACACCACTGCGAGGCGAAGAGCACGAAGATCCCGCACCGCCCGAAGGCCGTGATGCAGCGGCCGAAGGTGAACGGCGTGGAGAGCGCGACCGTCGTCGGGCCCGCCGGCGAGGAGATCCACTGCGACGAGTTCGGCCGCGTGCGCGTGCACTTCCACTGGGATCGCGAGTCCAAGATGGACGACAACAGCTCGTGCTGGATCCCGGTGAGCCAGCCCTGGGGCGGCGCGGGTTACGGCGGCATGAACCTGCCGCGCATCGGGCAAGAGGTGCTCGTCGACTTCCTCGGCGGCGACCCGGATCGCCCGGTGATCGTGGGCCGCGTGTTCACGAACCTGCAGAAGGTGCCGTGGAAGTTGCCGGACAACAAGACGCAGAGCGGGATCCGTTCGAACTCGACGGGCGCGAGCGGCGGCTACAACGAGCTCATGTTCGAGGACGCGCAAGGCAAGGAGCTCGTCCGTTTCCAGGCCGAACGCGACTACAACAAGCTCGTCAAGAACGACGAGAACACGACCGTCGGCAACGATCGGACGAAGGAGATCAAGCGCGACGAGAAGGTCACGATCGGCAACGATCGGACGAAGCTGGTGAAGGCGAACGAGGCCATCACCATCGGCAAGAACCTGATGAAGACGGTTCAAGCGAGCGAGCGCGAGGTGACGGGCGTGAACCGCAGCGTCGTGGTCGGCGTGAACCGATCGACGCAGGTCGGCGGGATCGACTCGACGATGGTCGGCGGGACGCACTCGGTCCAGATCGCGCCCCCGGGCGAGGGCGGCGGCGGCGCGACGACGGCGCACGTGATGGAGCACGACCGCATCACGCTGGGCACGCCGGGCGGCGCGAGCATCGTGCTCGAAGGCGACAAGGTCACGATCACGGCCACGACGATCGAGGTCGCAGGCTCGGGCGTGGTGAGCGTGACGTCGTCGGGCGGCGACGTGATCATCACGGGCGGCCCGATGGTCAAGATCAACACCTGACTTTCACACCCTCACCCCCAACCCCTCTCCCGCCTGCGGGAGAGGGGAGCAGAGGCGGCCCGGACGAACCCGCGGCCGCCTCTTCGCTTTTGTGCGCCCTTCAGAACTGGATGTTCTTCGGCACGGGCGGCGCCTTCTTCTGCTGCGTCGAGCGCACGGGCGTCTTCGTCGTCGCGGTCGTCGTGGGCGCGGTCGACGTCGTGGGCGCGGCGGTCGCCGCGGGCGCCGTGGTCGGCGTTGCCTGCGGCGTGGTCACCGCGGCGGACGTGTACGAGGGCGCGGGCGCGGGCGGCGGCGCGGGCGGCGCCTCGGTCTGCGCGGCAGGCACGCCCTCGGGCGGCGCAGGATCGGAGAGGAGCGCGCGCACCACGAAGAACGCAGTGACGAGCGCGAGCGCCGCGCCCAAGGCGAACACCCACTTCTTGCTCGATCCGCCGCGCAGGTGCTTCCACTCCGCGGCCTCGGCGCCGTCACGCGCGACGCCCGGGAGCGCGAGGCCCGGCGCCGTGACGGGCGGCGCGGCAGCGGCCACCGCTGCGGCGCGCGCGGCGGCGAGGCTCGAGGCGTCGGCCGGCTGCACCGTGAGGAGGCGCCGCATCTTCGGGGCGAGCCACTCGGTCTGGAGAGACAAACCCGAGATGTCCTGCTGGATCCCGCGCTCGAGGGCCCAGCCCGCGAGGGCGACGCCCATGTCGCGGAGCGACTGCCAGCGCGCGCCGCGATCCTTCGCCAGGCCTCGCTCGATGATCGCCCAGAGCGCGGCGTCGCCGGCGCCGTAGGCGTGCGTGGGCATCGGCGTGTTCGCCACGATGGCCGCGATGAGCGCGTTGTAGTTCGGCGCGTCGAACGGCCTGCGTCCGGTGATCGTCTCGTAGAGGACGACCGAGTAGGTCCAGACGTCGGTGCGGTGGTCGATGTTCGCCTCGCCGCGGGCCTGCTCGGGCGACATGTAGTCGGGGCTGCCGAGGACCTCGCCGGCGATCGTGACGTGCCGCTCGACGTCGTCGCGGAGCACGCGCGCGATGCCGAAGTCGAGCAGCTTGGGCACGATCTTCCCCGACTCGTCGGTGGTGAGCATGATGTTGTCGGGCTTCAGATCGCGATGGATGATGCCCTTCAGGTGCGCGGTGGCGAGCGCAGCGGCGACGGGCAGGAGCGTCTGGAGCGTGACGCTCGGATCGAGCCGCTTCTTGCGCGCGAGGATCGCGGCGAGGGACTCACCCGTGAGCAGCTCCATCACGAGGTACGGATCTCCGAGCTCGGTTTGTCCGAAGTCGAAGACCCGCACGATGCCGGGATGACCGAGCTTCGCGGCGGCGCGCGCCTCGGTGAGCAGGCGCGCGGCGGCCTCCTCGGTCGCGCGATCGCGGCGGATGAGCTTGAGGGCGACGTCGGCGTCGAGGCCGAGGTTCCGCGCGACCCACACGGCGCCCATGCCGCCCTGACCGAGCACGCGCTCGAGCTGGTACCTGCCGCCGATGAGATCACCGGGCGCGTACGCGATGGGCCCGGTCGTCGGCGCCGCGCCAGGATCGACGACGGCCGCATCACCGTGCGAAAGCAGGCCCGGCGAGGAGCGGCGCTGGGAGGCTTCGAACATCGCGGGCGTGACGGCGAGCAGGCCCGAAGAAGAGCGCCGGAGCGCGTCGGGCATCGGCGGGGCGACCGCGGACAAACCCGGAGCGGAGCGCCTCGACCCATCGGCGCTCTGCGGTCCGATCGCGGGAAAACTCGGCTGCGAGGAGCGTCGAACCACGCCGTCGCCGTTCATGACCGGCGACGGCATGCCCGGTGACGAGCTCCGCCCGCTCGCGATGGCCGCAGCCGAAGGCGGAGGTGGAGGCGCCATGAAGGGCAGCGGCGGCGCGGAGGAGCGGCCTGCGTTCGGCGCGGCAGCGGGCGCGGATGGCGCAGGAAGACCCGGCTCCGGGATCGGCGGTGCTGAGAATCCGCCTGCGAGCGTCGCGCCGAGCTCGACCTCCCACTCCACCTCGTTCGGCGGCGCCGCGGCGGGCTCGGCGCGCGCGGGCTCCCCGCTGCTCGGAGCGCGCAGCGGCTCCGGAGCGGCGGGACCTACCGCCGGGGAGCTGGGCCTGGGAGGTGCGGACATGAGGCCGATGCGCGAGCCGACGAACGGGCTCGCGGGGCAAGCGTACACCGGAACGCGCTGGGTGGGCGAGCACTCGACGAACGGAGCGCCGAGGACGGGCTCAGTCGGCTCGCTCGGCTTCGATCGCGTGGCGGGTCCGCTCGGCGAGGGCGGGATCGGCGCCGGTGCGCGCCAGCATCTCGCGTTCGATGCGGAGCATGGAGGCGCGCGGCAAGCCGAGCTCGGCGAGGGTGCGATCGGCGTGGCCGCGCTCGCTGGCGACGACCAGGCGCGCGTACTCGGCCGGGGTGATCGGGCCCCGCTCTTCTTCGAGGCGCGCCACGTAGGCGGCGTCGAAGGCCTTGAGCAGGCGCGTCTTGCCGCGCTCGGACTCGGCGCGGATGGCGTCGGCCCAGTGTTTTTCGAGATCCGTCCAGCGCGCGAGGTCGAGCTCTTCGGCCTCCAGGATCTCGGCGCGCGCTTCGCGCCTTCGGGCGATCGACGCGGTGATCTTGGCGCATCGCTCGATGGGGTAGTCGTCGAGCGGAAGCGCGGGCTCGGGCGCGGGCTTCGGGGCCTCCGCGGCCGGGGGCGGGTCGGGCGGGAGCGGGTCGGGCGGGGGCGGCGGCGGCGGCGCTGCACGCGCGGCCATCTCGGCGGTCGCCAGGGGGCCGATCATCGCAGGCGCGTCGATGGTCTCCGGGTCGTCGATGTCAACGGGCGGCGGGACGGGAGCCGGCGACGCAGCAGGCGCGGGCGCGACGGGCGGTGGTGGAGGCGCAGCCAGCGGCGAAGTGCCGAGCGGCGCGATGCCCAGCCGCGGCACGATCGGCGGCGGCGTCGGCGTGACCGGCGGAGGAGCCGCGGGGGGTGTGGGAGGGGGAGCTATGAACGGCAAATCGTGCCGCGATGGAGGCCTCGCCCGCGTGGGCTCCGGTGGCACCGGGGGAGGCGCGATCGGCGAGTAGAACGGCAGATCCCGCGACGGAAAGGGAACGGGCGGCGGCGGCGGTGCTGCGAATGGCAACGGCGGCGGTGACGCGGGCGCGGGCGGCGCCTCCGTCCGGGGACGCGTGAAGGGGGCAGCCGCGGGGGGTGTGGGGGGCAGAGGAAGGCCCACGTCGTGGGCCGACCGGAGCCCCCCACCGTGGGGACGCGCGAACGGCAATGGATCCGCGGCCGGCACATCCAGCCCGACGAACGTCACCTCGTCATCGATGTCCGCCGGATCCATCGGGAACACGCCCGACTCGCGCGGGGGCGGCGCGTGCGCGGAGCTCGCCGTGAAGGGCATGATCGGGTGCGGCCGCGACGGCGCGGAGGCCACGCTCGTGACCGATCCGTCGGGATCGTCTTGCTCGATCGTGATCGCGTGTAGCGCCTGGGACGCGAGCGCCGCGCTCGTGCTCGCCCAGCCTGGTCCGACCATCGTCACCACCACGCGCCCCGCCTCGGCCGGATGCACGAGCGCCGCGCGCCCGCGCCAGACCAGCGTGCAGAGCCCGCGCGTCGTGTCGAACCACAACGTGTCGGCCTTCAGCGTGATCTCCTCGCTGCGGCCGGATGCGCGCTCCAGCACGACCTCGGGCCGCAGGCCTGGCAGGTTCGTCACGAGCCGCGCGTGCTCGGGGTGCAACCCTTCGAGCACGATACGTTCGTCCGGACGGACCTCGGGGATCTCCTGGTCGGGCGGCGCGACGTTGAAGAAGTGCGGATCGATCTCGTCGGGCAGCGGAGACTCGTGCCAGCGCGCGACATCGACGTGCCCCGCGAAGATCCCGAGGCGCGCTTGCCGGGAGGGCCACGTCGGCGCGATCGGGCCGTATCCGATGGGCTCCACGAGGTCCGCGGGGCCCGTCACGTGCCGCCCCGGCGGCTGCAGGTTCGGCAGCTTGATCGCGCCGAACGTGTCTCTCTGATCGAGCGACATGCCCACCGGGTTCGTCGTCCCGGGCCCGCCCGCGGCGCGCTCGTAACGCAGGCGCACGCGCGCCACGCGTGGGCCTTCGCGCAGCTCGCCCGTCGGCGTCAGGTGCCTGTCGCAGAAGACCTCGATCGACTTGTCGAGCTCACCCACGCAGAGGCGCGTCTGGATCGATCGCACGGGCACGTCGTTCGGCGCGAACGCGTGGCCGACGAGCACCACGTCGGCGCCGCGCTTCTGGGGCACGAGATCGCAGGGCGAATACACGCTGCGGCGCGGATCGTCGTCCCAGTGGTTGTCCTCTTCGTTGATGTCCTCCTGCGACTCGTGCAGCACCGACGTGCCCGGCATGAGCAGGTACGTCGCTTTGCAGACGACGACGAGCGCGTGCGTGTGTCGCGACGTGACGAATGGTCGCGCGGCGACGCGGAGCGGGCAGTACGAGACGATGTCCATGCTGGGAAGTGGCGCGTCTAGCCGCGGCTGTAGCGCGCGTAGGCGTTCGCCATCTTCGTGTGGTAGGCGTTCGACGCGTAGTCCGGGCCGTTGTAGCCGCGCGCGAACGATGCCCAGTTCTTGCTGCGGATGTGGCGCACGAGGTTGTTCGTCCGGCAGAAGCCGAGGAAGGCGCGCATGTGTTGCGCCTCGGACTCGTACATGTCGTAGACGAACTGCCGGACGTTGCTCCAGCCGACGTCCGCGTGGTTGAAGCCCATCACCTGGAACATGCCCCAGGAGGCGCTCTTCACCGCCGCGTCCGGATCGAGCGCGAAGGCCTCGCGGATCACGGTCCACTGGTTCTTCTTGTAGCTCGCGCGCCGGTTCGGGCTCGAGTACGGCGCGGAGAGGTGCGGGTGGCTGCGATCGTAGCGGCCGCCCGTGAGCCTCTTGAAGTGGTGGATCTCGAAGAGGATCTTCGGACGCCGATTGTCGTCGAAGCCCGTTCGTCCGCCCGACTCGACCTCGGCCACGGCGCGCACCGCGGCGGTCTCGCACTGGAGCTCGCGCGCCGCGGCCTCGAAATCGCCGGCGGCGAGCCTGCGCGCCGGCCCCACGTCCGGCAGCTCCCACGGCCCCGTCGCGGGCGGCGTGCCGAGCGAGCTGCCTCCTTGTTGCGCAGGCGCGGGTTGCTGCTGCGTGGGCGGCTGCTGCTGCGGCGGGCGCTGCGGCTGCGGCGCGCCGCCTCCGTTTGATCCTCCCGGCAGGTTGATCTTCTGGCCCGGCGAGATCTGGTTCGGGTTCCGGATCTGCGGGTTGGCAGCCATGATCTCGTTGACCGTGGTGCCGTTCCGGTTCGCGATCGCGCCCAGCGTGTCGCCCGAGCGAACCGTGTACGAGCTCGGCGCTGGTATCGATGGCGCAGATGGCGCAGACGGGATGGCGCCGCCGCCGCCTCCCGGAAGGTTGAGCTGCTGGCCCACCGAGATCATGTTCGGATTCTTGATCTGCGGGTTTGCGGCCATGATCGCCTGCACCGTCGTGCCGTTGCGGCTGGCGATCGCACCAAGCGTATCCCCCGATCTGACGACGTAGCTCATCGCGACCCTGTTCGTCCGCGGAGAGCGCGCACTCTCGCACGAGTGGAAAGCCTTCGCCCGGACGCACAAAGACGGATATCACAGCCTCGCGCGCGAACCAACGCCCGCCGCGCGACGGGACCCCGATCCCTGGGGCCGCCGGGCGAGGGCACGCGCAGGACGTGCGTGTCCACACCAACGATACGATCCACCGGCGCGCCCATCACGTCACCTCGGCTTGGCCTGGAAGTCGAGCGACACCATCGCGTCCTTCGAGACCTTCTTGCCGAGCGTCGCGAGCTCGTCCGTGGTCTTCTGCAGGATCACGCCGAGCGTGTCGCGCGGGCGCACGTCGTGCTCCTCCAGGTTCACGGCGATGGGCTTCGTCGACCTCACGCGGAGCGCCGTCACCTTGTCGCCCTCCATCACGAACGTGACCTCGAGCTCCGCCTTCTTCTGCACCGTGCGCTCGTGCAGGCGGAAGTCGCCCGTGACGTCGAGCTTCATCGTGCGCTCGGCGCCCGAGAGGCCCGCGACGCCCTTGGGTCCCGCCGTCTCGATCTTCGAGAGCTTGAACTCGATGAAGCGGTGCTTCTGCTTCTCCGCCTCGCCGACGTCCTTGCCGATGCCGAGCCAGTTGCGCGCGTGCTCGTTCTGCGTGTCGCTCTTCGTCCGCTCGCCGAACGTGGACGCCTCGTCCGCGCGCTTCTGCTGAAAGATCACGAGTTTGTCGAGGTCGATCTTCACGAGCCCCGTCGAGCGCGTGACGTCCTCCGCGTCGACGAAGAGCTCGCCCGAGATCGAGCCGTCTGCCTCGCCGAAGATCTTCTCGATGGGCGCATCCATCGTGAAGCCCACCTTCGCGCCGGCGGCTTCGACGGCGTACGGTTTGCCCGCGTCGGTCTGCGGCTTCGCGGCGGCGAGCGACGAGGAGATGGGGGCCGCGTTCGGGTTGGGTTCGTCCTTGGAGCAGCCGGAGGCGGCGAGCGCGAGGAGGGGCAGAGCGGCGAGGAGGCGGAGGCGTGGGCGCGTCATCCCGCGAGCGTACTACGCGCGTCTCGGCGCGGGACGCGGGATCACTCGGGGTCTTTCATGCCCTTCTCGGGCAGCTCCTCGCGGAGCGCGACGCCGCCGAGGTTCTGGAGGATGGGCGCGTTCTCGCAGGCGAGGTAGCGGGCGAGGCCCGCGCCGGTGTTGACGTGGTTGTGCCAGGTCCAGACGGGGATGTAGACGGCGTCGCCGGTCTTCCACTCGATCTTCTGATCGTGAACGACCGAGTAGCCCTCGCCTTCGAGCACGTAGAGCACGGTCTCGTAGGTGTGGCGGTGGCGGTTCGAGGACTGGCCCGGGTCGAGGTGGCCGATCGTCATGCTGATGCAACGCGTCGGCAGATCGACGAAAAAGACCGGGTGCTTGCGCTCCTTGGAGTACGCGTCGCGTTGCCCGTCGCCCTCGACCTGGCGGTGGATCAGCTTCTCCGGCATGACGACACGCGGGCGCGGCGGCGTCTTGTCGAAGTCGGCGGATTGGTAGAGCTTCTCTTTGCCTTCGGGCTTCGTCATGCCGCGATTGTCGGCTCCGCGGACGGGCCGCGCAAGCCGCATCGGGTGGCGGGCGGCGACGTGCTCGACGCTTGACAGGGGCACACGCGGCGGCGCAGCCATGAGCCACGACGCCATGACCCAACCTGCCCCGGATCGACTGAAGTTCACGACGATCGCTCACGCGACGCACCGTTACCTTTCCCCGCTCTCGGCCGAGAAGGCCACGCGGCTCGTCGACGGGCTCGCGCTGCGTGAGGGCGCGGAGGTGCTCGACATCGGCTGCGGCCGGGCGGGGTTTCTCCTCGACCTCTGCGAGCGTTCCCCGGCGAACGGCCTCGGCGTCGACATCAATTCGACCTTCATCGCCGCTGCGCGCGCGGAAGCTTCGCGACGTGGCCTCGATGCGCGCGTGCGCCTCGTGGATCGGGCGCTCGCCGACGTGGTGGGCGACGCGGCGCGCTTCGACGCGATCGTCTGCATGGGATCGAGCCAGGCGCTCGGCACGTTCGTCGAGGCGCTCGCCTGGGCGTACGCGCACCTCGCTCCCGGCGGCGTGGCGCTCTTCGCCGACGGCTTCTGGCGACGCCGGCCCGATCCCGGTTACCTCGAAGCGCTCGGCGGGGCGACCGAGGACGAGATGAACACGCACGCCGGAAATACGCGCCTCGCGCGGGAGGCTGGTTTTCGCGTGCTCTCGACCGCGTGCGCGAGCGAGGACGAGTGGGACGCGTACGAGGGCCGTTATTGCGCCGCCATCGAGCGGTACGTCGACGCGAACCCGACCGACCCGGATACGCCGGCGATGGCCGCCCGCATCCGCGCCTGGCACGAGGCGTACCTCACGTGGGGCCGCGATACGCTGGGGTTCGGTTTTTACACCCTGATGAAGCCCGCGGCGCATGGGCTCTGAATCCAGGCGGAGACGGTGGCGTAGGGCCCTCCTGGCCGTGGTGCTGCTCGGCGTCTTTCTCGTGTTCCTGTCGTTTTTTACCCTCGATCGGTGGTTGTTCGTCGCCCTCGACCCCGGGCCCTTCGAGCCGAGCGCCGCGCCTCCCGCGCCGGACTACGACGAGGACGCCTCCTGGGCCGCGCTCCCCACGAGGGAGGACGACGCCGACGTCTCCTTGCCGGAGCTGCCGGCCGCGGCGCGCGGGGCGGAGAGCGCCGATGTATTTTTCGTCCATCCGACGACGTCCCTCGCCAAGCGGTGGAACGCGCCGATCGACGACCCGGAGATCGTCCGGGCGACGGCGCGCGGGGCGACGCTCATCCAGGCGAGCGTGTTCAACGCCTGCTGCGCCGTGTATGCGCCGCGTTATCGTCAGGCCAACGGCAAGGCCTTCGTCGCGCCGAGCCCGGAGGGTGATCGCGCGCTCGACATTGCTTTTGGTGACGTCGCCGCCGCGTTTGATTCGTTCCTCGCGCGGCGCGGCGAGGGCCGCCCGTTCGTCCTCGCGTCGCACAGCCAGGGGACGGTCCTCGCGTCCCGCCTGCTCCGGGAGAGGATCTGGGGCAAACCCCCCGCCGAGCACCTCGTCGCGGCGTACCTGATCGGAGGGCCGATCCGGCGGGAGACGATCGGCGAGGCCATTCCGATCTGCGCGTCCGAGGATCAGTGGGGCTGCGTGGTCGCCTGGAACGTGCGAGGCCCGCGCTACGAGCGCAACGGTTTCGAGTTCAAGGACCCGGACGCGCCCGGAGCCCCGGCTTCCATGGCCTCGCGCATTTGCGTCAATCCGCTCACGTGGAAGACGGACGGCGAGGTGGCGCCGGCGTCGTTGCACGAGGGCGCGCTCTTCTTCGATACGGAGGCGCCCGCGGTCCTCCCGGCCTTCGCCGACGCGGCGTGCCGGGAGGGAAACGTCTGGATCACCCGGATGGGCCCGCTGCCGCCGCGCGATTTCGCGAGCGGGGTGCTCCTCTGGACGATGGGCCCCGACAACTGGCACGCCATCGAGTATCAGCTCTTTTACGTGAACCTGCGGAGAAACGCGGTCCGGCGCGTCGAAGCATTTCGAGCGGCGCATCGCAGGGCCGCGTCACCGTGAGGGAATCTGCGACCGGGTTGGTTCCACATCACCTCCCCCTGCGGAGCCGCCGCACGCCGAGCGACGCCGTCGGAGGGTGACGAGGCCGAGCAAGGCGAGGGCGAGCTCGCCGGTGCCTCGGCTGGAGTCGCTCGAGGTGCTCCCCGTGGCGCGACAAGCGCAACCGCCGTCGGATTCGGGAAAGCCGCCGCCACTGCCGCCGGTCGAGCTACTGGTCGAACCGTTGCCGCCGCTGCCGCCGGCACCGCCGGTCCCGCCCGCACCGCCGCTGCCGCCGGCACCGCCATCGCCGCCGGTGCCGCCCGCGCCGCCGGTGCCGCCCGCGCCGCCGGTGCCGCCATCGCCGCCCTCGCCGCCCTCGCCGCCGGTCCCGCCATCGCCGCCGGTCCCGCCCGCGCCTCCGGCGCCACTATTCATACACATGCCGCCGACGCATGCGCCCCCGCTGCACGTCGTGCCGTCGGGCGCGCTGCCGTCCGCGGGGCAATCCGGCGAGATCCCGGTACACGTCTCGGCGACATCGCATGGACCGGCGGCGCCCCGGCAGATGGCTCCCACGGGCGCCAGCAGATCCGGCGTGCAGCCTTTGCCGATACCATCACATTTTTCCGGGAGGTCGCAGGCGCTCGTCGCCGGACGGCATTCCGTGGTCCCATCGGCGACGGCGTCCATGGGGCATGCCGGATCGTCGCCATTGCAGGCCTCCGCGACGTCGCAGGGGCCCATCGCTGCGCGGCACGTCGTCCCGGCGGCGACCTTGCCGTCCGCTGGGCAATCGCTCGCATTCCCGTCGCAAGCCTCGCCGACGTCACACGCACCGGCCGCCGCGCGGCACTCCGTCCCCGCCGCGACCTTCTCGTCCGCAGGGCAATCGCTCGCATTCCCGTCGCAAGCCTCGCCGACGTCGCACGCACCCGCGGCGGCGCGGCAAGTCGTTCCGGCGGCGACCTTCTCGTCCGCGGGGCACGTATTGCTCGAGCCATTACACGCTTCGCCGACGTCGCACGCGCCGGCCGCCGCGCGGCACTCCGTCCCCGCCGCGACCTTCGCGTCCGCAGGACAATCGCTCGCATTCCCGTCGCAAGCCTCGGCGACGTCGCACGCGCCAGCCGCCGCGCGGCATTGCGTGCCCGCCGCGACCTTCGCGTCCGCGGGGCACGTGTTGCTCGAGCCGTTGCACTGCTCCGCGACGTCACAAGACCCCGCCGAGGCGCGGCACACGGAGCCCGACGCCCTCTTGCCGTCCGCCGGGCACGTGTTGCTCGCCCCGTTGCATACCTCCTGGATGTCGCATGGGCCCGCTGCCGCGCGGCACACGGAGTTCGCCGGGAGTTTCACGTCCGCCGGGCATGCGTCGCTCGTCCCGTCGCACGTCTCTGCCGAGTCACATGGCCCGGCGGGAGAGCGGCATGTCGCACCCGCTGGATGCTTGCCATCCGCGGGGCAAGAGTTGCTCGTGCCATCGCAGTACTCGGCCACGTCACACGCGCCAGCCTTTTCACGGCAGAGCAAGCCCGCCTCGGCCTTCACGTCCGGAGGGCAGTCGTCGCTGACGCCGTCGCACATCTCCCAGATGTCGCAATCGCCCGCCGACGGGCGGCACATCTCGCCGGGGGGCTTCTTGGCATTCGGGCAGGCGGCGCTCACGCCGTCGCAATGATCGGCAGCGTCGCATGCGCCCGTGGCGGCCCGGCATTCGGTGTTCACGGGGAGGAAGGTGTCGGCGGGGCACGAAGGGCTCGACCCGTCGCAGACCTCCTCCGCGTCGCAAGGGCCTGCGGGGGCGCGGCATGTCGTCCCCGCCCCGGCCCGGGTGTCCGCGGGGCAGGCGGCGCTCGTCCCGTCGCACGTCTCCGCGACGTCACACGCGCCGGCCGCCGCGCGGCATTCGGTGCCCGCTGCGGTCCGGGTGTCCGCGGGGCAGGCGGCGCTCGTCCCGTCGCACGTCTCCGCGACGTCACACGCACCGGCCGCCGCGCGGCATTCGGTGCTCGCCGCGGCCACGCTGCACGTCCCGTCCACGGAGCCTCCCGCGGCCACGCTGCACGCCAGACAATCCGGCGCGCCGCCGCCGCAAGCGCTCTCGCAGCAGACGCCGTCGACGCAGAAGCCGCTCTGGCAGTCGCTGGCCGTCACGCAGGCGTCGCCCGTGGGTTTCTGGAGCACGTACGCGTACACCGCCCCTGTGTCGACGCCGATGCCGTTGCTCCCCAAAACCGCCCCCACGAGCAGCGTACCTCCCGAGAGCGCCGTCGAAAGACCGAAGTAGTCGCCCGCCGCTCCGTCGCTGGCGACGAGCTTGGACTCCTGCGTCCACGAGGAGATGCCCGCGCGCGAGAACACGTAGGCCGACCCTGAATCCGTTCCGTTGTCGTCGTCGCTGCTGGCGCCGACGACCGCCATGTCCCCGGCGAGCGATATCGAACCGCCGAATTGATCGCCCGCCGCAGGGTCGCTGGCCACGAGGATGCCCGCGAAACTCCATCCAGAACCGGGGGCGAAGCTGTACGCGTGCACCTCCCCTGCGTCCGCCAGGCTGCCGATCCTGTGCCCGGGAGCGCCCACCAGCACGACGTTCCCGGACGCCGCGACCGATTGGCCGAACCTGTCGTACGCCTCCCCGTCGCTGAGCACGAAATTGGAGGGGCTCTCGGTCCACGTGGCTCCACTGCGGAAGAACGTGTATGCCTCACCCTGCTGAACGTTGAATTTCTCCTGGGCGTGGGGAGCACCCACGGCCGCCAGGTCCCCCGACAACGACACGCTCTGGCCGAAGTAATCGGCCGGCGACCCGTACTGCGCCACCAGCTTGGCCTGCTGGGTCCATACCGTGCCGCTGCGAACGAACACGTACGCTGCTCCCTTGTCGGTCGCGCCGCTGATGTCGCAGCGCGGGCACCCCAAGAGCGCCGTGTCCGCCGACAACGAGACCGAGCTCCCGAAGAAATCGTTCGCCTTGGATCCGGAGACGGGGGCCACGAGCTTGGCTTGCTGCGTCCACGTCGCGCCGCTGCGAACGAAGACGTACGCCGCCCCTTGCGAGACATTCGCGCCAATGTCGTGGCCCGACGCCCCCACGAGCGCCGTGTCCCCGTCCAGGGATACACTCACTCCGAAGACGTCGTCTGCCGCGCCATCGCTGGCCAGGAGCTTGGCCTGCTGGGTCCATGTCCCTCCGTTGCGAACGAAGACGTACGCTGCCCCTTGGTTGACGTTCGCGCCGATGTCGTGGTTCGACGCCCCCACGAGCGCCGTGTCTCCCGAGATCGACACGCTGCGACCGAAGCGGTCGTCCGACGCGCCGTCGCTCGCCAAGAACTTCGCCTGCAGGGTCGCGACCAGCGGATCGATCTCCACCGGATACGTCGCCTCCGCGTCGTCCACGTGAATCGAGATCGTCCCCGCCTCCACCGTGAGCCACGCCGGCAATGCCTTCCCCGTCGCGTCCTTCACGTAGAGATCCGCATACCAGAGCGCCGCCCGGCCCTCGCCATCCACGAGCCGGACTTCTTCGCCGCGCCCGTCCCCATCCGGATCGTCGAGCCGCGCGGAGAGCTCACCGTCGACCTCGATCGTCACGACTTTGGTCCCGACACATTCGGGCGCCTCCGCGAGGACGAACCCCTGCTCGAGCCCCAGCGGACCATTGAGGTACCACGCCTCGATTCCTTCATGCCGGTAGCGGACCCGATTCCCCTCCGCCTCCGGCGCTGCCTCCTCCGCCCCTTGCACCGCCTCCTCGCAGCCGAACCCCGCCGTGCGTATCGACAAGGACCATGGCTCCTCGTCCGACGCGATCCACGCCCCCCACCGGTCGAACGTCGTCGCGAACCGCTGCGCCCCGTTCTCCAGAAGGAGACGCCCCGGCGCGAGGGCGATCGCCGCGTACGCGCCCGACGCCCCTTGCTGCACCGTTGTCACGTACGCCGCGCGTAGTTCCTTCTGCACCCGGGCCTTCGATTCCCAGGCTCGCTGCGACTCCGTTCCATCGAGCTCCGTCCGCTCCGATGCCTCGCGGAGGCTCCCCGGGGCGCCATCGGTCGCGCACGACGCCACCGTGATCACGAGGGCCGCGAGGAATGTACGGCGACCCCATCGTCCACGAGCTTCCAAACCTGGAACGTGTGCCATTGGCGCAAGGTAGGCGAGAAGTCGGGGATGTGTAAAGCTCCTTGCGAGTCTTCCAACCTCGCGCGAGACACAAGTTCGTCCCCCGCTCTCGACACTCTCACCGGATCGTCCACCCCCTCGCTCCCACGTCCCCGCCTCCCTCCTTCACGGCGAGGTCCACGAGCTCGACCATCCTCTGGGTTATCCCCGTGAACGTATCCTCGGCGTCGGGGTCCTCGGGCATTCGATCCGGCAGGGTGGGGCGGGTGCGATGAATGTGGTAACGGTCGGACCATCGTGTCCCTGGGAACGCGGCCTCGAGCTCGGGCAGGCCTCCGAGGAGCGCGACGAGCGCGCCCATGGTCGCCGTGCCGTTGTCGGAGTCCCAGCCGGACAGGGCGCCGATTTGCACGGTGCGCATGAAGTTCCCCTCGCCGAAGAGCAGGGCCAGGAGGCCCGCGGCCAGGTTGATCGCGGACTCCGTGAAGCCTCGGTACACGAATCCGTGCAAGAGCGCCGCTTCCTGATAACGACGGGCGATGGCGTCGCGTGTGCTCTCCCAGTCGTCCTTGTCGTTCGCCGAGAGATAGGCGGAGAGCACGAAATTGATGACGTCGGCGGCCTTCGATTCGTCCGGCAGGTGACGCCTCGCCTCGCGGACGATACGCACGATCTCCTCGCGCCTCGGCTTTTCCGGATCGACGGTGGCGGCGAGGGAAAACAAGAGGACGTGGAATCGAGCGGCGTGCGCCGCGTGATCACGCGCGGTGGCGCGGATGGGGAGGTCCGCCATTCTCGAGGCGAGCTCGGGCATGCCCGGCGCGAGGGCGCCGAAGATCTCGGTGGTGAGCTGCGCGTCGATGTGCAGCCCCTCGGGATTGTTCGCCGGATGGCTGGTGTCCGGCGGCGCGACGCCGCGCTCCATGAGGTCGCGCGCCCTCCGGTTCGAGACCCAGATGAAATCGTTCACGTGCGCGCGCCATCCGTCGCGGATCTGCGCGGGGGAGAGGTGGAGCGAGCGCGCCTCGTGGAGGAGGTGCAGGTAGACGTATTCGATGTCGGTGTCGTCGTCGGCCTGCCAGGGATCCTGGAACACGAAATCGATCCGCGCCCCGTCGCGGCCGAGGGGCCTTCCCCAGTCGTCGTCGGTGAAGAAGGGGCGCGTGATGCGGACGCCTTCGGTCCGGAGCCCGGTCCAGTTGGCGAGGCAGCCGCCGATCCACATCGCGCGGAGGCGCTCGGCGTAGGTGGCACGATCGAGGTGGATGGGGGCCTGGGCGGGCATTCCCAGGGATTCCCGGCGCTCCGTGGTGTCGGCTCCCGCGCGGCGGCCGCAGCCCGTGAGGCAGGCGAGCGCCGAAAGGACGAGCAAATGGCCGACGCGGCGTGTGCGGACGAAACCCACCCGTCGGGTTCTTGCAAGCGAGGGACCGGCCGAGGCTGGCCCCTCGGCTCGGCCTGTACCTAGTTTCTCGAGGATCGGAGCGCCTCGACGAGCTGCTCGTTCAGCGCCTTCTGGCGTTCGAGCATCTCTTCGAGGAGCTTCAGGGTCGCCGCGGCCGATTCCCTGTCGTCGCTCCGCATCAAGGCCAGAAGGAGCGCGTACATGCCACCATTGTCCGGGACGAGCACGACGTTCACGTTTCGGACGTCGCTCCTGCTATCGCCGGCCGCCGCGTCTGCGTCGGCGTCTGCATCCGTATCTGCATCCGCGGCGGCCGCGGCCGAGGCCGCCACGACGCCTCCCTCGGAGGCTGCTGATGTAGCAGCAGAAGCCGAATTCTCCTCGACCTCCGATTCCGCCTCCGCCTCCGCCTCCGCCTCTGCCTCGGCGGAGCTCGCGTCGGACGGCGCGCCCTCGGCTGCGCCGCCCGGCGACTCCTCCGCGCGCGCCTCCGTTTCGGCGATATCCCCGTTCGGTACCTCCACCTCCGCCGCGCATCCAAGCGCCAAGGGCGATACCACGAGGAGCACCGCGAATCTCCAGATAGCCATGTTGCCCCCTTTCCCTCTTCCTGGCGACGTGTGCCCAGCGGGCAGACGCGACCTGTACACAGGGGATAAGGCGCACGGGCATTCCGTCAAGAATGGATCGCTCCTCGAGGAGGTGCGTCACTTCGTGGTGGACGCGGCCCCCGCGAAGGGGCGCACGAGCATCGCGTGGAGGGTCGACGCGTCGCCCTGGATCGACGCAGGCAAGCCAATGACGACGGCCTCGGACGGCGCGTCCTTCCTCGTGCCGTGCAGCGAATCCCACAAGGCAATGCCGCTCGAGAAGTTCGTGTTGCGGTCCGCGGCCGACTCGGAGTGGTGAATCTCGTGCATGTGGGGCGTGACGAGCACGAGGGAGAGCCATCGCTCGACCCGGGCCGGGAGCCGCAGGTTGGCGTGGTGAAAGAGGCTCGAGACCACGATCGCGCTCTGCCAGAGGTCGACCGCCCGGGGGCTCACGCCGAAGGCGCCGACGACGAGCGCTCGAAGAGGCAGGGACGCGGCGAGCTCCGCGAAATGGAAGCGGAGCCCGGTCGTGACGTCCATGTCGCGATCCGCGTGGTGGACGACGTGCAGGCGCCACAAGACGCCCACGCGGTGCGACAGGTCGTGCCAGAGGTACAGCGTGTAGTCGAGCCACGCCATGCCGAGCGCCGTCTCCACGGCGAAGGGGAGCCGCAGCCATTGCAAGAGCCCGAAGCGACGCTGGACGGAGACGCGCGCGACGGGCAGGACGAGCAGCCGATTGAGCGCGAGGTTGGTGACGACACCCAGGCAGGCGAACGCGAGGTTGCGCCGGGCGCGCGGCCCCGTGGGCTCGGCGCGGACGCGGCGAGGAAAAGCTCGCTCCAGAACGGCGAGCGCCGCGAGGGCGCAAAGCGGGGGCGCGGCCCGAGCCAGCAAGCTCGGCCGAGCGAGCGAGCGGGCCTGTCGGATGCGGCGCGTGCGCGTTCCTAACATTCGCACCGCTATGGTGCCGCCGCGCCGCGACCGCAATCTCCGGAGGTGCCCGACACGGCTGGACGGGGGACCGAGGGGAGAACCCTCCGCCAAACCCATGGCGTGAGCTCGATTCTACGGCCAATCTCTGGCTGCCGGATGCTCGCTCCCAGCGCGGCGCGGCACGGCCGTAGGGGCAGAACGAATGGATCGTACCCAGCCGAGTTGCCCGGGGACGTGTGGTGATCCCTCACGTCGCCGGTTCTTCTCACGCCTCTGCCTCGGCCTCGGTGGCCTCGGCGCGGCGCTGCTCGCCGCGCCCGTCGTCGGGCTCGTGCTCTTGCCGCTTCGTCGGCGCAAAGAGGCCGTCTGGCGTGACATCGGGCGCGTGGACGAATTCGAGGTGGGTCGGACGGTGAAGTCCACGTACCTCGACCCCGCGCCGCTCTCCTGGGCCGGGCCGGCCGCCGAGACGGCGGCCTGGGTCCGGCGTGTGACCGCGGACGAATTCGTCGCGTTCGGCGCGTATTGCACGCACGTGGGCTGCCCGGTCCGGTGGGTCGAGGGCGCGGAGCTCTTCCTGTGTCCGTGCCATGGCGGCGCATTTCACCGGGACGGCGCCGTCGCGGCGGGGCCGCCGCCGCGCCCGCTCCCGCGGCTCGACGTGCGCGTGCGCGAGGGGCGCGTGGAGCTCAGGACCGAGGCCATCCAGGCAGCGCTCGGCGCCGCGGGGCGCCGCGGGTCGGAGGAGTGAATGCGTCCATTCGCGCGCCTGGGCCGCTGGTTTTACGATCGGATGCAGCTCGAGCCCATCGTGCACCTGTTCACGGGTCACAAGGTGCCTCCGGGCGTCCATTCCGGGAAAACGGCGTGGATGTACGTGCTCGGCTTCGCCACGCTCGTCTCGTTGCTCGTCCAGGTCGGCACCGGGATCGCCCTCGTCACGCAGTACATCCCCTCGCCCGAGAGCGCGCACGCGAGCCTCGAGCACCTGACGAACGCGACCTCGTGGGGCCGATTCGTCCGCGCATTACATTATTTTGGCGCGTCGGCGATGGTGCTCTTCGTGTTCCTGCACATGGCGCGCGTCTTCTTGACGGGCTCGTTCAAGTTCCCGCGCGAGATGAGCTGGATCAGCGGCGTCTTTTTGCTCGTCCTCGTGATGGCGATGGGCTTCTCGGGACAGCTCCTCCGCTGGGACGAAAACGGCGTCTGGACCGTCGTGGTCGGCTCGAAGTTCGCCGGCCGCACGCCGCTCATCGGGCGTGAGCTCTCGGAGCTCATCCTGGCGGGCGAGACGATCGGCGGGCACACGCTGAGCCGCTTTTTTGCCCTGCACGTCTTCATTTTTCCGCTGGCCATCGCGGCCATCGTGGGCCTGCACCTCTTCCTCGTCTTCCGCAATGGCGTCTCCGAGCCCCCGAAGGCGGGCCGGCCGGTGGATCCGAAGACGTACAGGAAATGGTATCACGAGCTCTCGGAGCGGCACGGCGCCGATTACTTCCCGTGGGGGATGTGGCGCGAGGTCGTCTTCGCGGCCGTCCTCGTCGTGACCCTCGTCGCGCTCGCGCTCCTCGTGGGGCCCAAGGGCCCCGGCGCGCCCGCCGACCCGACCGTGCTCGTGACGAACCCGCAGCCCGACTGGTTCTTGCGCTGGTATTACGCGCTCATCTGGGTGAAGCCGCGCGGGCTCGAGGAGCTCGTCATGGTATGGGCGCCGGTGCTGGCCCCGCTCGTCCTGCTCTCGATACCGATCCTCGCGCCGCGCGGCGAGCGGCACCCGGCGCGCCGCCCATGGGCCATCCTCGCCGTCGGCGTCGCGGTGATCGGGTTCGTCTCGCTCCTCGTGCTCGGCTACCGGGCGCCCTGGGTCCCCGCCGTCGCGAGTGATCCCGTGCCGCCCGAGCTCTTCGGCGCTGCCGGCGAGCCGTCGCGTGAAGGCGCGGCGCTGTTCTCCGAGCGTGGCTGCCAGCTCTGCCATACCGCGCTCGGCAGGGGCGGCCATTACGGTCCCGATCTGACCGACGTGGCGCGGCGCCTCTCGCCCGAGGAGATCACCGTCCGCACGATGAATGGAATCCGCGACATGCCCGCGTACCGGGACATCCTCACGGCAGAAGAGTTGAGCGATCTCGTCGCGTTTTTCCGCGCCATGGACGGTCTCCGCGCGGAGGGGCCTCATTGAATCGGGCTCGCCGCTCGCTCGTGCTCCCGGCGCTCGTCGTCCTCCTCGGCGGGTGCGCGCGCCCGCCGGCGGCGCTCGATACACACGGGCCGGGCGCCGAGCGTATCGCGGAGCTCTTCTGGTTTTTCCTCGTCGCGACCCTCGTCCCCGCCGCGATCACGATCGGTCTTTTCGTGTACGGCGCCCTGCGGCCACGCTCCGGCGGCGGCGGCCCGAGGCCCGTGAGGCGCTGGATCCTGGTGGGAACAGCCTTGTCGACGCTCGTCGTGCTCGGGATGCTCGTCGCGTCGATCGTCGTCGGCCGCGTGGTGGCCGAGCCACGCGGACCGATGGACCTGACCATCGACGTGCGGGGTCATCAATTCTGGTGGGAGGTCGCTTATCCCGATGACCGCGTCCTCACGGCGAACGAGCTCCACCTGCCCGTCGGGCGTCCCGTGCGATTGCGCCTCACGTCGGCCGACGTGGTGCACAACTTCTGGGTGCCCGAGCTCTCCGGCAAGCAGGACATGATCCCCGGGCACACCAACGTCTTCTGGATCCAGGCCGATCGCCCCGGCATTTTCCTGGGGCGCTGCGCGGAGTATTGCGGCCTCGAGCACGCGCTCATGGCCCTCGTCGTGGTGGCCGAGCCGGAGGACGCGTTCGCGGCCTGGATCGAGGCGCAACGCGCGCCCGCGCGAGGCCCGGACGGTCCGGTGGCGGAGCGGGGGCTCCAGGTGTTTCACGAGGCCGAATGTGCCCATTGCCACGCCATCCAGGGCGTCACGCCGCCCCTCGCCACGGGCGCCGTCGGGCCGGATCTCACGCACCTCGCGAGCCGCCGCACCCTCGCCGCGGCCACGATGCGGAACGTGCCGGGCAACCTCGCGGGCTGGATCCTCGGCCCGCACGACCACAAACCCGGCAATCGTATGCCCCCTTCGACCCTCGCCCCCGACGATCTGCACGCGCTCCTTGCCTACCTCGGGGGCCTGCAATGAGCGACGGCGCCGCGACCAGGCTCGACCGTGAGCTCCTGCGTATCTGGGCGAATCCGCCCGGGGTCCTGGGCTTCTTGACGAACGTCAACCACAAGGCGATCGGCGCCCGCTTCCTCGTCACGAGCTTCGTGTTTTTCCTGATCGGCGGCGTCGAGGCGCTCGTGATGCGCCTCCAGCTCGCGCGGCCCGAGGCGGACGTCGTCGGCCCCGGCGCGTATGCCCAGCTCTTCACGATGCACGGCTCGACGATGATGTTCCTCTTCGCCGTCCCGTTCCTCGAGGGGCTCGCCATTTACCTCGTCCCCCTCATGATCGGCGCGCGCGACATGGCCTTCCCTCGGCTCAATGCGTTCGGCTACTGGGTCTATCTCTTCGCCGGGATCGCGCTCCATGTCAGCTTGCTCCTCGGCCTCGCGCCCGATACCGGCTGGTATGCCTATGTGCCGCTCTCCGGCCCTGGCTGGTCCTCCGGCCCGAACGTCGACATGTGGGTCACGATGATCACGTTCCTCGAGGTCTCGGCGCTCGTCGCGGCCGTGGAGCTCATCGTCACCATTTTCAAGATGCGCGCGCCGGGCATGTCCTTGAGCCGGATGCCCGTGTTCGTCTGGGCCATCTTGCTCACCGCGTTCATGATCGTGTTCGCCATGCCGACGCTCGTGCTCGCGAGCTTGCTCCTCGCGCTCGATCGCTTCGCCGGGGCGCATTTCTTCAACGTCGCCGCCCGCGGTGACCCCCTGCTCTGGCAGCACCTCTTCTGGTTCTTTGGTCACCCGGACGTGTACATCATGTTGCTCCCTGCGCTCGGGATCGTCTCGACCATCGTGCCCACGGCCGCGCGGCGTCCGCTCGCGGGTTACACGCCTGCCGTGCTCTCCCTCGCCGCGATCAGCGTCGCGAGCTTCGGCCTCTGGGTGCATCACATGTACCCCGCGGGCCTGCCGCTGCTCGGAATGAGCTTCTTCACCGTCGCGAGCATGTTGATCAGCATTCCGAACGCAGTCTTGCTCTTCACGTGGATCGCCACGCTCTGGGGGACCCGCCCCGCGTGGAACACGCCGTTCCTCTTCGTCTTCGGCTTCTTCGTCCTCCTCATCCTCGGCGGCATCACGGGGATCATGATCGCCTCCGTCCCGTTCGACTGGCAGGTCACGGACACCCATTTCATCGTCGCCCACTTTCATTACGTCCTCATCGGCGGCGTCGTCTTCCCGATCTTCGCCGCGATCTACCACTGGTTCCCCAAGATCACGGGGGTCACGCTGGGCGAGCGGGCCGGCAGGGTGAGCTTCTGGCTCGTCTTCATCGGGTTCAACGTGACGTTTTTCCCCCTGCACATCCTCGGCCTCCAGGGGATGCCCCGCCGCGCCTATACCTATCTGGCCGGGCTCGGCTGGGACAGGGGCAATGGAATCGCCACGGCAGGCGCGCTCCTCTTCGCGCTCGGCGTCATGGTCTCGGTCGCCGATATCGTCTTTTGCCTGGCCACGAAGCGAGGCCGGGCGCCTGCGGACCCGTGGGGCGGCGCCACGCTCGAGTGGTCGGTCTCGTCGCCGCCCCCCGTCTACAATTTCTGCAAGCTCCCCGTCGTGCGCGGGACCTATCCGCTCTGGAGCGTCGAGCCGCCGGGCGGCGTCCGTATCGACGACCCTTCGGACATGCAGCGGGAGACGCTCTCCACCAGCGTCCTCGCGGCGGTCCCCGAGCACCGCGTCGTCCTGCCGGGGCCCACGATATGGCCCTTCTGGCTCGCGGCCTCGCTCACCGTCGCCTTCCTGGGCGCGATGGTCGATCTGCTGTTCGTCCCCGTCGGCGCCCTGCTCGGGGCCATTTCGCTCATGGGATGGCTCTGGCCGTCGAGGGCATCGACGCGCCGGCCCGCGCGGGTGGAGGCGCGCCTCGCATGAGCGCCCCTCCCGGCTCCGTCCTCGCCCTCTCGCGTGACGCGACGGGCGCGCGTTCGAACGTCGTCTGGGGCGTCGCGTGGCTCATCGTGATTGAATCGATGGTCATCGCGTCGCTCCTGGTCAGCTATTTTTACCTGCGGATCGGCTTCCCGTCCTGGCCCCCCGCGGGGACGCCGCTCCCGGAGTTCGGCTCATCGACGGTCGCCGTCGGGCTGCTCGCGCTGAGCGTCGCGCCGATCGCCATGGCCACGCGTGGCGTCTCTCGGGGATCGCGGGGCCGGCTCCTCGCCGGGACGTGGAGCGGGCTCGTCCTCCTCGGCGCGTACCTCACGCTCTCCTTGCTTTCGCTCCTCGGCCGATCCCCTACCTGGAGGACAAACGCCTACGGCTCGATCGTCTGGACGATGGACGGTTATCAGCTCATGCACGCCTCGACGCTGCTCGTCCTCTGGAGCGCGCTCGTGGTGCTCGCGCACCGGGGCCATTTCGACGAGAGGCGCCACGCCGCCATCCAGGCGGCCGCGCTCTACTGGTACTTCACCGCGGCGAGTAGCCTCGTCGTCCACGCCACCATCCACCTCGCCCCGCGTGTCCTCGGATGAACATGTGTACCGGGAGGCAATCGTGAGCCGATGGAATGGCGCGTCGCCCGGCGCGCGCTTCTTCGACGAGCCGCTCCTCGCGGCGACGCTCGCCCTCGTGGCCGCGTGGTATCTCCTCGGCCTCCGCGTGTTGCTCCGGCGCGTGGGGCTCGGCCGCCGATCGCTCCTCCTGCGTGCGTGGTTTTTCCTGGGTGGCCTGGTCACGACGACCGCGGCGCTCTGCTCACCACTCGACGGGCTCGCGGAAGAGCTCTTTTCGGCCCACATGGCCCAGCACCTCTTGCTCGTGAGCGTCGCGGCCCCGCTCTTTGCGCTCTCGGCGCCGCGCGCCGTGCTCGCGTGGGCCCTGCCTGGACCGGCGCGAGGCAGGCTCGGACGAATACGACGCTCACGGCCGCTCCGCGCAATCCTCGGCGTGCTCGGGCGACCTGTGACGGTGTTTCTCCTCCATAGCGTCGCCGTCTGGGCGTGGCACGTCCCTTCGCTGTATGGCGCCGCGTTGCGGAGCGGCCTGCTGCACGCGCTCGAGCACGGGACCTTCCTGGGCACGTCGATCGTGTTCTTCGGGACCCTCGCGCGCGCGGGCGCGCCTGGGCGAATCGGCCACGGCGCCGCCATTCTGTACGCGTTCGTCGCCTCCTTGCAATGTGGCGCGCTCGGCGCCCTGCTCGCGTCGGCGCGGGTCCCTTTTTATCCCGAGCACGCCGAGGGGGCTGCCGCGTGGGGGCTCGGGCTCCTCGAAGATCAACAGCTCGCCGGGGTCCTCATGTGGGTCCCCGGCGGCGCGGCGTACGCCATCGCCGCGTTGCTCCTCGCCCGTGCGTGGCTCCGCGCCGCGGCGTCTGCTCCGCAATGGGAGGTCTCATGCGATCGTTGACCCGACGGGGAAAAGAAGCCTCGCTCATGGCGCTCGTGCTCCTCGCCTGCCTCACGCTCGCGGCGTGCCCGTCGCGCGAGAGCCCGCCGAGGCGCCAGGTGAGCGGGGGCGCGGCCGGCCCCGGACGGCGAGCATTCCTGAAATACGGCTGCGGAGGTTGCCATGCCATTCCCGGCGTGGAGGGGGCCCGAGGCAGGGTCGCCCCGCCGCTCTGGGCCTTCGGGGAGCGCGCCTTCGTCGCAGGCGTCCTGTCGAACACACCCGACAACCTGATTCACTGGATCATGGCGCCGCAGGACGTCTCTCCGCGCACGGCGATGCCGAACCTCGGGGTCACCGAGCAGGACGCGCGCGACATCGCGGCATTCTTGTACTCGCTGGAGGGCGACTGAGCATGCGCGGCGCTGCCATTCCGCTCTGCATGATCTCGACCCTCGCGTTCGTCACGGCGTGTCGTCCGGATACCTCCTCGGAGCCGCCCCGCGCGCGTGCTGGCGAGGGGCTCGCGGGGCTCGGCGATCGTGGCCTCTTCCGCTTCGAGCTCACGCTCACCCCCGACCCGCCCATCGTCGGCGAGTTCTTCCGGGTCGTGACGAATGTCCGCGACGCGCGCACCGGGGCTCCCGCCTCGATGGTGCATTTCGAGCTCTCGGCGGCGATGCCCGAGCATGGTCACGGCATGACCACCTCGCCGGAGCACCACGCGCGAGGTCCCGGCGCCTACGTGAGCGAAGGAATGAAGTTTCACATGGCGGGCCCCTGGGTCTTCTCGGCCGAGGCCGAGGCGGCCGGCGTCCGGGATCAAATCTCGTTGCCTTTCGAACAGCCCCCTCGATTCCGATGATGCGGCTCACGCGCGTGGCCCTCCTCGTCGCCATGCTCGCCCTCCAGGCCGGCTGCGGCGAGCGCGCGCCCCCCACGCCGCCCTTCACGCCGCAAGAGCTCGCGTATCTCGAGGGGATGTCGCCTCTCGGTCCCCTGCCGCCGAGCCACGGCAATACGTTCGCCGATGACCCACGCGCGGCGGCGCTCGGTCGCCGCCTGTTCTTCGACGCGGGGCTCAGCGCGACCGGGCGCGTCTCGTGCGCGAGTTGCCATGATCCCGCTCGATATTTCACGGACGGCCGTCCGCGCGCGGTGGGCCGAGGAGAAGGGCCGCGTAATACGCCGTCGCTCCTCGTCGCGCCCCATTATCCTTTCCTCGCCTGGGACGGGAGGAAAGACAGCGTCTGGTCCCAGGCGCTCGGCGCGCTCCTAGACGAGCGCGAGCACGCGATCTCCGTGGACGCCGCCGCGAGGAGGGTAAAGGAGGTCCACGGCGAAGCGTATGAGGTCGCCTTCGGGCCCCTCCCGGACCTCGCCGATCCGGCCGCGCGAGAGCGCGTCTTCGTCCACGCGGGCAAGGCCATCGAGGCGTATCTGCGCGACGTCGCGCGGCTCGAGCCGTCCCCCTTCGACCATTACGTCGCGGCTCTGCTCGCCGGCGACCCGTCGGGAGGTGGACACCTCTCGGCGCCCGCGGTCCGAGGGTTACGTGTCTTCCTGGGTGAGGCTCGATGCGTCGCGTGTCACCACGGCCCGCTCTTGAGCGACCGCGAATTCCACGCCATCGGCCTACCGCCCGCATTCGGGGCGCCGGCGCGCGACGAGGGCCGGGCCCGCGGCATCACGCGCCTCGACGCCGATCCCTATCGCTGCGGCGCTCGGTGGAGCGATACGTCGGATTGCCCCTCCTTGCGATTCCTCGACAGGCGCTCGCCCGACCACGTGGCCGCGTTCCGCACGCCGAGCCTACGCAACGTCGAGAGGACAGGTCCCTACATGCATGGCGGCCAGATCGGGTCCCTGGAGGACGTCGTCGACCATTACCGCGTGCTCTCCCACGAGCCTCGCGTGGGCCGGCGAGACGTGTTGCTCCTGCCCCTGCCCAGGGCCGTCCGCACGGACGACCTCGTCGCTTTTTTGCGCTCGCTCACGAGCCCTCCGCCGCCAGGATCCGCGCCGGGTTTTTCGCCCTGACGAGGCTCCTCCTCGGTCGGTTGCTCGGGGGGGCATGGAGCCTGCACCGCATTCTCCGTCATCGAGGAGGCGACATGTCGAAGCTCGAAGAGCTCCGCGGTGATCCGCTCCCGCGCGGGGTCCGGGACTTCCTCACGCAGGGAATACACGGGGGGTATGGCTTGACGGGCGGCCTCGTGCTCCGCCTCGTGACGAGCAAGCGTCACATCCCGACCCTCCCGTCCGCGCTGGGGTGACACATGCTCGCTCGGGGGTCGGACATGAACAATGAGGTCGTCGTCATCACGGGAGCCTCCGCAGGCGTGGGCCGCGCGACCGCGCGGGCCTTCGCGCGGCGCGGGGCGCGAATTGGCCTCCTCGCTCGCGGGCGGGACGGCCTCGACGCCACGCGGCGGGAGCTCGAAGACATGGGCGCCGAGGCGCTCGCCTTGCCCACGGACGTCGCCGACGCCGATCAGGTCGAGCGCGCCGCCGAGGAGGTCGAACGCGCGTTCGGCCCCATCGACGTGTGGATCAACAATGCCATGGTCACGGTGTATTCGCCGATCCTCGAGATGAAGCCGGCCGAATACCGGCGCGTCACGGAGGTGACCTACCTCGGGTACGTCCACGGCACGCTCTCCGCGCTTCGCCGGATGCACCCGCGTGATCGCGGCGTCATCGTCCAGGTGGGCTCCGGCCTCGCGCACCGCGGCATCCCGCTGCAATCGGCGTATTGCGCGGCCAAGCACGCCATCAAGGGGTTCACGGATTCGCTGCTCGCCGAGCTCCACCACGACGAGAGCCACGTGCGCGTGGCCATGGTCGACCTGCCGGCGATCAACACCCCGCAATTCGACTGGGCGCGCTCCCGCATGCCGCGCCGCCCCCAGCCCGTCCCGCCCATTCTCCAGCCCGAGGTCGCGGCGGAGGCGATCCTCTCGGCCATCGATCAGCGCCGCGCCCGCTCCTGGCTCGACTTCTCGACGGCCAAGCTCATCCTCGCCGACCGCGTCGTCCCGGCCTCGCTCCTCGACCGTTACCTCGCGAAAAACGCCTATGACGGCCAGCAGAGCGACGAGCCCGCGGAGCCGCATGCCCGGGACAACCTCGATTCGCCCGTGCCCGGGGATCACGGCGCCCGCGGCCGCTTCGACGCCTCTGCGCGCCGCCGCTCGGCCCAGCTCTGGATGAGCCAGCACAGGGCCGGCCTCGCCGCCATGGTCCTGGGCGTGGGGCTCCTCGGTGGGCTCGTCGCCATGAGGATACGCGCGAATGGATGGGCATGACGGGAGGGTTCGCCTCGAGGGATCGGGGCGGGACGTTCATGCGCGACCGGCCGACGTGATCGTCGCCGAGCTCGACAGCCATGCCACCTCGGGCCTCGGCGCGGACGAGGCCCGCCGAAGGCTCGCGACGCACGGGCCGAACGCCCTCACCCCGCGGCGCAAGCAGAGCACCCTCGCGCGGCTCCTCCTGCAATTCCACCAGCCCCTCATCTATCTGCTCCTCGCGGCCGGCGCCGTGACGTTCGCGCTCGGCGAGCGCGTGGACGCCGGGGTCATCTTCGGCGTCGTCCTCGTCAATGCGATCGTCGGGTTCGTCCAGGAGAGCAAGGCCGTCTCGGCCATCGAGGCGCTCGCCCGATCCATGCGGGTCGAGGCCACCGTGCTGCGCGACGGCGAGCCGCGGCGTATCTCCGCCCCCGAGATCGTCCCCGGCGACATCGTCTTGCTGCAATCGGGCGACAAGGTCCCCGCGGACCTGCGCCTCGCCCGCGCCCGGGACCTGCAAATCGACGAATCGGCGCTCACGGGCGAATCCGTGCCGGCCTCCAAGGACACCCGCGCCCTCGCGCCCGAGACGCTGCTCGCCGATCGCGCGAACATGGCGTATGCCTCGACCCTCGTCACGCACGGGACCGCCAAGGGCGTCGTCGTGGCGACGGGGGATCACACGGAGGTCGGCAAGATCTCCGAGCTCATCTCCGCCGTGGAGAAGCTCGAGACCCCGCTGTCCCGCAACATCGCGCGTATCAGCCGCCTCCTGCTCGGCGCCTTGCTCCTGCTCGGCGCGGTGACGGTCTTCATGGGCACGTTCCTGCGGGGCCAGGCGCTCGCGGAGACGTTCATGGCCGCGGTGGCCTTGTGCGTGGCGGCGATCCCCGAGGGATTGCCCGCGGCGGTGACGATCATCCTCGCCATCGGCGTGTCGCGTATGGCGCGGCGGCGCGCGATCATCCGCAAGCTCCCGGCCGTCGAGACGCTGGGCAGCACGACCGTCATCTGCTCCGACAAGACCGGCACGCTGACGGAGAACCAGATGACCGTGCGGCGGATCCTGGCCGGCGGCGAGATGTACGAGGTGAGCGGCGCCGGTTATGCGCCCGAGGGTCGAATCACGCGCCGGGGTGATACCGTGGGGCCCGGAGAGGCCAACCGAGCCCTCGACGAGGCGCTGCGCTGCGGCCTCCTTTGCAATGACGCCCGCGTCGTGGAGAAGGCCGGCCGCTGGTCCGTCGACGGTGATCCGACGGAGGGCGCGCTGCTCGTCGCCGCGCACAAGCTCGGCCTGCGGCGGGACCAGCTCGCCGAGGCTTCTCCGCGGATCGACGTCCTGCCCTTCGAGTCCGAGCAGCAATACATGGCCACGATGCACGACGCCGGCCCGGGCGAGCCGCGCGTCGTCTACCTCAAGGGCGCCGTCGAGCGGACGCTCTCGCGTTGCGTGAATGCGCTCGGCCCGGACGGCGCGGCGATCGACCTCGACGAAGCGCAGGTCCTCCGCGACGCGAGTGATCTCTCCCGCACCGGGCTGCGTGTCCTCGCGCTCGCCCGAAAGACGTTGCCGGCGGAGACGCGCGACCTCGAGCACGCGCACGTCGAGGAGGGGCTCTTGTTCCTCGGCGTGCAAGGCATGATCGATCCGCCCCGCCCGGAGGCCATCCGCGCCGTGGCGGACTGCAAGCGCGCGGGCATTCAGGTGAAAATGATCACCGGGGATCACGCGATGACCGCGTCGGCCATCGCCCGCGAGATCGGCCTCGAGGGCGAGACGGCCGAGGACGGGACGCTCCGCGCGGTCACGGGTGGCGACATCACGCGGCTCGACAGCGCGGGGCTCTCCGACGTCGCCGAGCGTGTCGCCGTGTTCGCTCGGGTGACGCCCGAGCAGAAGCTGCGCCTCGTGCAGGCATTGCAGCAAAAGAGCCACGTGGTCGCGATGACCGGGGACGGCGTCAATGACGCGCCTGCGCTCCGGCAGTCCAACATCGGCGTGGCCATGGGCCTGTCGGGCACCGACGCGGCCAAGGAGGCCGCCGACATGGTGCTGACGGACGACAATTTCGCGTCGATCCGGGCGGCCGTCGAGGAGGGCCGCGGCGTCTTCGACAACCTCACGAAATTCATCGCCTGGACCCTGCCCACCAACATGGGCGAGGCCCTGGTGATCCTCCTGGCGATCGCGCTCGGCACGCAGCTCCCGATCCTGCCGGTGCAGATCTTGTGGATCAACATGACGACGGCGGTCCTGCTCGGCATGATGCTCGCCTTCGAGCCGCTGGAGCCGGAGACGATGTCCCGGCCGCCGCGGGATCCGAGCGCGCCGATCCTGAGCTTCCCGCTGTTCATGCGCATGGGGCTCGTCTCGCTGCTCATGCTCGCCTCGGCGTATGGGCTGTTCACGTGGATGCAATGGCAGGGGTATCCGCTCGCGGCGTCGACGACCGCGGCCGTCAACGTGTTCGTCGTGATCGAGGTGTTTTACCTCTTCAACTGCCGCTCCCTCGCGCACTCTGCCTTTCACGTCGGCTTCTTCAGCAACAGGCCGCTGCTCTTCGGCGTGCTCGGCATGCTCGCCTTGCAGCTCGTCTTCACCTACGCGCCCTTCATGAACCGGTGGTTCCACAGCGCCCCGCTCGGGTGGCGCGAATGGCTCCTGATCTTCGCCTCGGGCGTCCTCGTCTGGGGCGTCGTGGGATTCGAGAAATGGGTCCGGCGCCGCACGGGGCGCGTCGTCGGGCATCGAGCGATGGACATCTAGCCAAAAGAGAGAGGCATTCAATGGCACAACAAGGAAACGAGCGTGAACGACGGGAAGGCGAGCCCGCGCCGTCGACGGACAACCGCCCCGGCTACCCCGGCGACACGGAGGGCAAGTCCGAGCTCGGCGGGCATACCGATCCCATGAAGCCGATCCCGCCGAGCCCGAACGTGGGCCACGAAGAGGGGGGAGCGCCGAAGAAAAACGAGCGGGCATGACGGCGGGGGAGGGACGGCCCGGGATGCTTCGATTGCCGCTCGCGCCGATCGACGGATATCTGCCGCTCGAGGACCACGGCCTGCTCGGCGACGGGACGACCGCCGCCCTCGTCGCCCGGGACGGCGCCGTCTCGTGGCTCTGCGCGCCGCGCTTCGATTCTCCGCCCATCTTTTGCAGGCTGCTCGACGTCAAGCGCGGGGGCGCTTTTGTCCTCGCGCCTCGCCCCGTGCTCGCGTCCGCCCAGCATTACGAGGACGACACGGGCGTGCTCGTCACCGAGCTCGAGGGCCCGGCTGGGCGCGCGCGTATCACGGACGCGCTCACCTTGCGCTCGGGGTCCGACCTGCGGGAGGACGCGGCGGCGGGGCGCGCCGAGCTCCTCCGCGCCGTGGAGATCGTCGAAGGGCGGGTCGAGCTCCACCTCGACATCGACCCGCACGGCGGGAGCCGGTTCACGCGTGAACCGGAGGGGCTCCGGCTCGAGCTCTTGCAGCGGCCCGATCTCGAATTGCGCCTTCATTGCTCGCGTCCACTGGCTTCGCCGCGGGCCTCTTTCGACCTCCGCGCGGGCGACCGTCTCTCCTTCGTGTTGCGCTGGCGTGGCGGACGGCGCCATCGCGCTTGCTCGGCCGAGGACGTGCTCGACGCGACCCGCGACGCGTGGCGCCGCTGGGCCGCGCACATTCGATACGAGGGCCCCGCCGAGGCGCTCGTCCGGCGATCGGCGGTCACCTTGAAGATGCTCGATTACCTCGAGAGTGGCGCCATGGTCGCGGCGCCGACGTCCTCGCTCCCCGAATGGATCGGCGGCGGGCGCAACTGGGACTATCGCTTCGCCTGGGTCCGCGATACGGCCTTCACGGTGCACGCCTTGAGGCGTATCGGCCTCGGGCGGGAGGCCGAGAGTTTCCTCGGCTGGGTGCTCGACGCCGTCGAGCGGGAGGAGAGGCCACGCGTGCTTTACGACGTCGAGGGCCGTTCGCCGCCCCCGGAGCGCGAGGACCCCACGCTCGAAGGTTATCGGCGCTCGGGCCCCGCGCGGTGGGGGAATGACGCCGCTGGCCAGGCGCAACACGACGTGTACGGGGAGATCCTCGATTGCGCATACCAGTGGGCGCGCGCGGGCGACGAGATCGGCCTCGCCCTCTGGCAGCGGCTCCGGCCGCTCGTCGAGGACGCCGCCCGACGATGGCGCACGCCGGATCACGGGATCTGGGAGGTGCGGAGCCCGGGCCGCCCCTTCACGTATTCGGCGGCGCTCTGCCAGGTGGCGCTCGACCGCGGGAGCAGGCTCTCGGAGAGCGCCCATTTGCCTGGCGACGCGGCGGGCTGGCGCGCCGAGGCGGACGCGATTCGCCGCGCCATCCTGGAGGACGCCTGGGATTCGCGGCGGAGCGCCATCTCCGCGCAGCTCGGCGGCGGCCCGCTCGACGCGAGCGTGCTCGCCTTGCCGCTCCGGCGCGTGATCCCGGCCGACGAGCCGCGGATGATCGCCACCACCGCCGCCATCCGGCGCCACCTCGGCGCGGGCGACCACCTGCTGTATCGATACCTGCCCGACGAAATACCCGACGGCCTCGAGGGGCCCGAGGGCGCGTTTTTGCTCTGCAGCTTCTGGCTCGTGGAGAACCTCGCCGTGCAAGGGCGAAATGGCGAGGCCGCGGAGATCTTCGACGACCTCTGCAAGAGGGCGAGCCCCCTCGGCCTGCTCCCGGAGCAGATCGACCCCCGGACCGGCGCGTTCCTCGGCAACTTCCCGCAAGCGCTCAGCCACGTGGGCGTCATCTCGTGCGCGACGCGGCTCGCTCGGGGCGCGCCGAAGGGATGACGAGGGCCACGGGCCCTCGGCGCGTCGCCGCACGCGCGCCTTGTCTTTTGTCTTGCCCGACCCGTTCGACTTCCGGATAGATGGGGCACACCTCATCCCTGGAGGGGATTCCAGATGAGACAATGGCTTTCTTTGTCGCGGCGCATGGCGCTCGTGCTCGGCTGGATGGTGCTCGTCGTCTCGACCACCGGGTGCCTCGTCGACGAGACGCCGGCGCTCGCCGACATGGTGACGACGGCGAAGTTGCGGCAGTACTACGGTAACCCGAACCGGCTCAGCGGGATCGAGTACAACCGGGCCGTGGGGCTCAGGTTCCAGAGGGACGTGCTGGGGAACTTGCCGGGGGGGAAGGTGCTCGCGTCGAACAGGCAGCCGTTCCCGTCACCACAGCGAAAGGAACGCAGCGGCGGCCGCTTCCGCGGCGTGATCCCCGACGGCGTCACCGGCGCGATCGAGGGATTCAAGGGGCCGCTCCCGCCGGTCATCAGCACGCACCCCGAGAGCACGTTCATCGAGGTCAAGGCCGTCAAGGGGACCGTCAACCTCGACTACGCCCAGTATCAGATCCTCGGCATGCTCGACGTACTCACCCGGTCGGCGGCGGCCTCCTCCACGGGACCGGACCGGGCCTATCCCTCGCTTTATTTCGTGGTGACGGGTGACACGTCGATAGGCAACGGCGTCGTGGATCATGCCACGACCCTCCGGATCCTGCTGTGGGTCTCCGGCGTCGAAGACCTCGGGGGCGGAGACCTTCGGGTGGCGCCCCCCCTCTGCCTCAACTGCCACGCCATCCTTCCGGGAAAGAAACTGCCGGGCACCCTCTCCGGCAGGTCGTTCCACGTCCATGACCTCAGCGATGCGGGTGACCGGGGCCTCGACAAGCCCATGCTCGACGATGGCCTCGTCGGTCACCCGGGAACGCCTGGCAATACGCGGCCCCATTGAGAGAAACGGTATGAAGAGCAACCCGCGCGATCGTCGCCCTTCGAACGCAAAAGGCTGGGCCAGGTGCTGGTCCGTCAGCAAGTCCGAGGTGAAGGAGCTCTTGGCCGAGGAGAGCTGGACACCGGATCCCGAACATAGCCTTCCCGAGCACCCCGCCTACGTCTCCGATCGTGGTGAGCTCCTCCTCGTCTCGAGAACCGGGAAGGGCCTGCTCTATGCGTCTCGGCAGGAGCTCATGGAGAAAAGCGCGGAGTCCAGAAAGAGCCCCTTCCCCTCGCACATGCTCGAAGGCAACCTCCCCCAGGGCCCTCATTTCGTCGAGGCCGTCCCCTCGCTCATCGACGCGCTCGCGCGTATCCTCGATATCCCCCGCGAATCGCTCGACAGCTCCTTCGAGAGCCTCCAGCTCGTGGACAAAGCGCTGAAGAAGATTCGCCCGAAGAAGCGGATCCTCGAGATCCCCGACCTCTTTCCGGGCCTCATCGCCTACACCGGCGAGGTCATGCGCGAGGCGAGCGGCGGGACCTGGTGGCTCCACGAGATTCACGGGCCGATCTACGAGCCCTATATTCGTTATGGCGCGGGGGGCCGGTACATGGACGCCTGGGGCGAGATGTACAAGTCGATCACCGAGCCGCGGGCCCTCTCCGTCACGACCATCGTATACGCCGAGCTCGCGCACGCGGGGTTTGCAGGCGGAAGCGCGGGCCAGGACCAGCCGCGCGTGACCTTCGTCGACAAGGACCCCGAGGAGGACGTCGAGTATTTCATCGAGTACGTGGAGGGCCCTCACGGGGGTGGATATCGGCAAGCGGTGCGTCGCCGGCCCAAGTAGCCGCGCGTCGAAGCTGCCCCCCGGAGGCGCGCGCGGCAGGCTCGAAGACCCTCCCGGCCCCGGAATTTCTCTTTGGGGCCTCCCCAAATCGTCTCGCCCCCGTCGGGAAGTTGCTTTGGGGCCTCCCCATGACGCACCCCGGCCGCGCGGACCTCGTTTTGGGGCCTCCCCATGACGCACCCCGCCCGGCCGGACCTCACTTTGGGGCCTCCCCATGACGCACTCCGGCAATCCGGACCTCACTTTGGGACCTCCCCATGACGCACCCCGGCAACCCGGACCTCTCTTTGGGACCTCCCCATGACGCACCCCGGCCGCCGGGACCTCTCTTTGGGGCCTCCCCATGACGCACTCCGGCAACCCGGACCTCCCTTTGGGGCCTCCCCATGACGCACGCCGGCCGGCCGGACCTCTCTTTGGGGCCCCCCCGCTCCGTTTTGGAGCATCCCCCGCTCCGTTTTGGGGCGCCGCACCGCTCCGTTTCGGAGCGCCGTCCTGGATTTTCGGGGATTCCATGCCGGCACGGGCCTTGCCTAGACACCTCCCGAACCCGCCGCGCGACACGTCGTCGCGCCCGAGGTAAGCGAGGTGTTCCCCATGGCCAATCATCTTTCTCCCGCCAAGCTCTCCCGCGTCGAAAAGGCCACCATCGGCCGCCAGCTTCATCAGAGGCTCGTCGAGCGGACGCAGCTCGGGCCCGCGGAGCCCGCGCTCGATATCTTCGTCCCGCAGCTCGCCGACGTCACCGAACGGCTCGAGACCCACGTGTCCGGGAAAAACGCCGCCCTCGCCGCCCGCGCCGCGTATAACGATCGTATCGAGAGCGACGACGAGGGCGTCGATACCTGGGCGCGGCACATCGAGTCGTTCCTCAGCATCGAGGGGCGCCGCCGTCACAGCGCCTTCGCCTCCGCCGCCCGTATCCTGCACGCCGCCGCCTTCCCCGGAGGGCTCGACGTCCTCGACGCCCGCGTGCCGGACGAAAACGCCAGAATGCGCGCGACGCTCACCGTCCTGCGCTCCCCCGAGCACGCGCCCACGCTGGTCGGGATCAAGCTGCCGCTCGAATGGATCGATTTTCTGGAGGCGGCGCTCGTCGAGAGCGACCAGGCCTACGCCGATCGCGCCGCGGCCCGCGGCATTCAGGGCGAGCACGTGTACATGGGTCGGAATGTCGAGGCGGAGTGGGTGCACCTGGTCGGTCGATACAAGAAATACGTGGAGAGCCGCGCCCTGCCCGGGGACGCCGAGCGCGCGATGGAGAACCGCGCGCTGCTCGCGCCGCTGACGGACGCCCTCGCGCACGCGAAGGCGGTCGCCGCGACCCGCGCGACACGGCGGGCGAAGAAGGCGGCCGAGCCGCCGGCCGAGCCGCCGACGGCATGACCGCGGAATCATGCAATCCTAGTAGTTGACGAATCCGACGTTCCCGCGGGGGCCGACGCCGATCGCGCCGCCGGGCCCGGCGACGCCGTACCCGCCGCGGGGGCCGCGGAACGCGTCGAAATCGCCATAGCCGCGGTAGCAGCCGCCCCCGCCCCCGTACCCATACCCGTACCCGCCCGTGCAACCGCCACACGAGCCGCCCCACCCCGAGACCGAGAGGGCCGAGGCGTCTTCCGCCGTGGACAGCTCGTCTGCGTCCGCGACGTCGACGTCGGCGACGCTCGCGCCCTCGGCGCTGGCGATATCGTCCTCGCTGCTCGCCTCCGCAGCGCAGCCCATGCAGAACATGGCCATCGCGGCATACATCACGAGCAGCAGCGTCCCGCGCTTCGAGATCGAGTTCATATCGGCAGCCTCCCAGCTTTTTTCGCATGCTGGGCGCCTCCCACGCGGCCGCGCCACGATGCTCGGCCTCGCGCGGAGGGGCGCCCAGTGTCCTCTCCTTCGAGCCACGCGGCCGGTTGTCGAGTCGTACGCGCCCTTCCCCTTCGAGGCGGAAAAGCGGACGTCGGCGCGCGCCTCGGAAAAAAAGTGATCGGAGACCGATGAGTTCCAGCCCGGCCCCGAGTCCAAGGCTCCGAGGAGACACACGATGGCCACGAAAAACACCCCCAAGATTTTCCCGCACCTCTGGTACGCCAAGGAGGCCGAGGAGGCGGCGAAGTTGTACGCCTCGATCTTCCCGAACTCGCGGGTGGACCACGTCACCGAGCTCCGGAGCGAGTCGCCCAGCGGGCCGCCGGGGTCCGTGAAGGTCGTGGACTTCACGCTCCTCGGGCAGCGCTTCCAGGCGATCACCGCCGGGCCACACCACGAGTTCAACGACGCCATCTCGATGGTCGTGCTCTGCGACGACCAGGCGGAGCTCGACCGCTACTGGAACGCGCTGCTCGAGGGCGGCGGCCGGCCGCAGGCCTGCGGCTGGCTCGTCGATCGTTTCGGCCTGCGATGGCAGATCGTGCCCGCCGCCTTCGACCAGATGATGCGCGACCCCGATCCGGTCCGCTCGAAGAAGGTGACGGACGCCATGCTGAAGATGGTCAAGCTCGACATCGCGGCGCTGGAAGCCGCCTACCGCTCGTAGCTGCGGGGCATCGGCACGAGCTCGTGGACTAACCGCTCACGTCGGGCGCGGTCGTGCCTACGGCATAGCTATCGACGAAATCTTGCAGCTTCCGAAGCTGATACGTCCGCACGAGCCCCCTGAGCTGCTCGAGCCACGGGTGGAGTCGCGGGTCGTCCTGCTCCATCCGCGCAGCTTCCGCCATCACCCGCCGGACCCGCCCCGACGTCACGAGCTGCGATAGAAGGGCAAGCTCCTCGGCTGCAGGCGGCACCAGCGGACCACTCACCCGCGCCCCCGGGGCCTTCTCCTCGGCGTGAATCCATTCCACGCCGAGGAAGCGCTGGATCTTCTCGAAGAGCGCGCTCGCTTGCACGGGCTTGTGCAAACAATCGTTCCAACCGGCGCGGACGCTCTCTTGTGGTTCGATCTTGGATACCCTCGCCGACGAGACCAGGATCACGATTTCGCCGAGCTCGGGCATCTGCCGCAGGCGGCGCGTGGCTTCATGGCCGTCCATGCCCGGCATGGCCAGGTCCATCAAGACGAGCGCCGGCCTTCGCTCCTTGGCCAGCCGGAGCGCCGCCTCACCGTCCTCGGCCTCGACGACCTCGAAGCCGATGGGGACCAGCAGATCGCTCACCAGGGCACGGTTCTGCGGGTTGTCGTCCACGACGAGGATCGTGCGGCGCTCTCCTCGATACCCCGTGATGGTGTCCCAGCCGAGGGCCATGTCGGCGCTCGCGAAAGCGGGCGGCGCCTCCGCGAGCGTGAGCGTCACCGTGAAGGCGCTGCCTCGGCCGAGCTCACTCTCGACCTCGATCGTGCCGCCCATCTGGTCGACGATCCGCTTCGTGATGCCGAGCCCGAGCCCAGTGCCGGCGCCCTTCGCCTTGTGATCGCCGACCTGCTCGAAAGGATCGAAGATACGCGAGAGGTGCTCCGAGGCAATCCCGGGGCCCGTATCCTCGACCCGGAACCGCAGGGTGATCCTCCCCTCGGGCCGGCCGAGCTCGTCGATGACGAGGCTCACGCTCCCTCGCTCGGTGAACTTGATGGCGTTGCTCACGAGGTTCAGGAGCACCTGCGTCAGGCGCTTCTCGTCGCCATGGACCGCAGACATCGTGCGCGCGCGGATCGCCTGGGTGAAGGCGATGCCCTTCTGGTCTGCGCGCACGCGACACAGATCCACCACCGTGCGCACCGAGGCGTCGAGGTCGAACCTCTTCGAAACGAGCTCCATCTTGCCAGCCTCGATCTTCGCGAGGTCCAGCAGGTCTTCCAGCAAGGAGAGGAGGTGCTCGCCCGACTTCTTGATGGTCTGCACCCCGTCACGGCTCTTCGGGGAGAGCTCGGGCGCGCGCGAGAGGACCTGGGCATAACCGAGGATGCCGTTGAGCGGCGTGCGCAGCTCGTGGCTCATGCTCGAGAGGAAATCGCTCTTCGCCCGGTTCGCCCGATCGGCCGCGTCCTTGGCGATCCGAAGCTCGGCTGTGCGCTCCTTGATCTTGGCCTCGAGGTCCCGGTACAGCATGGCGTTCTCGACGGCGATGGCCGCCTGCGAGGCCAGCACCGACAAGAGCTCCACGCGCGCGGGAGGGAACGCCGACGGCACGTCGCGGTGCTCGAGGTAGAGCACGCCCACGAGGCGGCCTCTGTGGGCCAGCGGCAGCGCCAGGAGCGCGAGCACCCCGCGCGACGCGAAATAGGGGTCGCTGGCGAAGCGCGCCTCGGTCCGGGCGTCACCCGCCACCACCGGCTCGCCCGTGCGGGCCGCGTATTGCACCACGGTCGCCGGTACGTCCTGGCTCTGCCCGAGCGGCTCCGACAGACCCGTCTCGATACGAGCCCCCTCCACCGACAGCCGCGCCACGACGGAGAGCGCCTCCCCTTGGCTGAGAACGAGGGCGCCGCGCTGCGCCCCCGCATTCTCCAGCAAGAGCCCCATCAGCCGGCCCACCACGCGCTCCGGGTCGAGCTCGCTCGAGAGCGCTTGCGCCGCGCGCACCGCGGTGTTCACGTCGAAATTCGCGCCCACCGATGCGTCCGACGTCGTGACCGACGTCGTCGTGGCCGCGCGCTCGACAGGCGCCCTGAGCAAGGTCGGGTATTTCGCGCTCAGATGGGCGACCACGTTGACCGCGCCCCAGCGCGCGTAGGCGTCGCGAGCCTCGCGCATGTACAGGCCGCCGATATGGCTCTTGCCCATCTGCAGGCGGAACTCGGCGGCGAGCTGGGTCGAGAGCGCCTCGATGTGCATGAAGCGCTGCTCGCGCGCGAGCTCGATGGCCTCGTCGTACTTGACGATCGCCTCCTCGGTCTCGCCGAGGACGCGGGCGTATTCGGCCTCGACGAGGCGCAGCTTGTGGAGGAAGTTCGCCGGGCAGCCCTCCGCGAAGTAACGCAGCCGCTCGAGCCCGTGCTCCATGTGCTCCCGCAGCCGCGCCTGCTCCTCGGCGTCGGCGCCGTCTCGCCAGCACTTCGCCGCCGCGAGCGCGAGGAAGAGCGGGATGTCCGTTACGGGCGGCATGCCGAGGATGTCTGCACGAGATTGGTCTGCCTCCCGCGCCCGCGACAGCGCCCGCTCCCACCTGCCGGTGACGCAGAACAGATAAGCCTCCAAGGTACGAGCGAGCCCTCCCGTGAACCCGTCCCCGTCAGCCAGGAGGGAGCGCGAACCTCGCGGCAGCGGCTCGTCCATCAGGAGTTTTGCCGCGCCGTCAGGGCTCATCAGCACTTCACAATAGGACGCGCTCGTCTCGTAGTGGTGCCTTCCCACGGCGTCCGCCGCGCGTTGCACGAGGTCCCAGCGACCCTTGCACTGCGCGTCGAGCTCGGCGAGCGGCATGCCGCGCCAGACGCGGTAATAGAGAATCTCGGACAGGAGGCCCCAGCTCGTGCCCGTGAACGAGCCGATCTTCAGGCCGCCCGTGATGGCTCGTTCGTAGAGGGCAGCCGTCTCGTCGACAGGCCTGGAGTAGACCATGTAGATACCGAGCAGCACCAGGCACTCGGGGAGCATCGGGGACCCCACGCGCTCCGCGGCGCGTACCCCGGGCTCGACCCAGCGCAAGACGCGGCGATACATGCCCGTGGCCACCGACCACACATTGCAGAAGCTGCTGATCATGAGAGTGGCGGCCGGCGTGAGGGCTCCCCGTCGCACCGCCTCGGAGACCAGGCGAACGATGATGAGCGTGTAAAGCATCGGCCGGCCGCCGTAGATCGAGCAGAGCTGCGCCTGCGTCATCAGGGCATCGATGAGCCGGTGCTCCAGGGACCGCTCGGGCGGCATTCGATCGAACGCGTCGAGGTCCTGCTCCAGCCATCGATCCAGCGCGGCGGACTCCTCGAGGAGCGCCGGCAGACACGCCTCGTCCGTGTCGGGGAAGGTGAAACCCCGCTCCGCGAGCGCCGCGATGCCGAGCTCGATTCCCCGCGCGTACCGGCCCGTCGCCAGGCAGCAGCGGACGCGGATCTCCTGCGCCGATAACCAAGGCACCGCCGGGAGTGGACTCGCGAGCAAGTCGAGGGCGCGCGCTTCCACGTCGTCGAATGCACGGAGCAGGTAGGCCGCCTCCAGGTGCTCCAGCGCAATCTCCACCGAGAGCGCTTTCTCCTCCGGGGCGGTTCGCTCGCCGAGGAGCGCCTGCGCGCTCTCCAGCAGGCTGGCCATCAGTCGGTAGGAGCTCGCCGCCTTCGCGACACGAGCGGCCTCCAGGTTCACCCGCGCGACGTCGTTGCGCTCGGCCGTGGAGGTGATCCGCGCCGAGCCCTGGTTCATGTGCCGCACGAGCTCCAGGAGTTGCGGAGCCGTGCCCCCTTCGGCTCGATACCGCGCCCAGAGCCGCCGGCCAATCTCGAGGTGCGCGAGGATGCGCTGCTCCGGCGAGATCCGCTCGTAGCTCGCCTGCTGCACGCGGTCGTGCAAGAACCGGTACGAAGCGTCCAGCGCTCCCTCGCCGACCGCGCCGAGCGCCTGCGCGGGGCGATAGGCCCCGTCGACCGGCACGACGAGCTCCTCCTGCAGCGCAGGCCATAACGCCCCCGTCACCCGGGCGCGCTCCCATCCGCTCAATCGCTCCAGATCCTGGAGATGGAACGTATGCCCCGCGCACGCCGCGAGCCCCAGAAGCTGCTGCGTGGAATCGGGCATTTCTCGCACCTTGTCCGTCAGGAGCGCCACCACGTTATCGGTGACCTGCGCTCGCTCCAGGTCCGCTTGATTCCAGCGCCACTCGCCGCTCTCCGGGTCCCTCACCACGTGCTTCTGCCGGTGGAGGGAGAGCAGCAGTTGCTCCAGAAAGAACGGATTTCCGCGTGTCTTTTGCCATTGCACACGCGCCAGCGGCTCCACGCGGCTCGGCTCGCTCTCGAGCGTGCGTGAGAGCCACTTTTGCACCTGCTCTTCCGACAGGGGGCCCACCGTCAGCCTCGACACCTTGGCCTCGCTCGTCTCCGTGGCCTCCACGAGCTTCCACAACGGATGCTCGGGCGGTGTCTCGTTGTCACGGTATGCTGCGATCACCAGCAGCGACTTTCGCTCCACGTCCGTCAGCAGCGTCTGCAGGATGATCAGCGTGGCGCTGTCTGCCCACTGCATGTCGTCCAGGAACATGACGAGCGGCGGGTTCGGTGTCGTGACGGCTCGAACGAAGTTCAGCCACGTCAGCTTCTGCCGATTGAGTACCTGCTCACCCTCCACGGGCGGCACCGGCGGCAACTTGCCCATGACGAGGTCGAGCTCCGGCACCACGTCCGCGATCAGCCGCGCGTTGTCCCCGACCTCGTCCCGGATCCGAGCTCGCCAGGTCTCGAGGACCGTCTTCGGGCTCGAGAGCCATTGGCGCATCAGCCCCCCGAACGCCTGGGCGATCGCTGCGTATGGCGTCGACCGCGCGAGCTGGTCGTGTTTGCCTGCAATCAAGAGGCCGCGCCCCGCCTTCGCGATGTCGTGGTAGACCGTGCGCACCAGCGCCGTTTTACCAATGCCCGAGGGGCCGCCGACGAGCAAGAGCTCCGCCGTGCCCCGCGCTGCGCGGGCAAACGACTCGCCTACACGCTCGACGTCCCGTTCTCGCCCCACGAGCACCTGCGGTAGCCGCAGCTTCCGTGAGAAGTCCTTCTTTCCAAGGGAGAAGGGCTCCACCGCGCCACGCTCGTGGAGCATGCGGAGCGCGTCCTCCAGATCCTCGGCCACGCCTCTCGCCGTCTGGTACCGCCGGTCGGGATCCTTCGCGAGGAGCTTCGATACGATCGCCGACACGGCGCTCGGCACCTCCGGCGCGACCGTATCGAGCGGAGGCGGGGTCTTGGCCAGGTGCGCGTGCACCAGCGAGAGCGGGTCGCGGTCCGTGAAGGGCCGCCGCCCCGACAGCACCTCGAAGAGCGTCACGCCCAGCGAATAGAGGTCCGTGCGCGTATCGAGCGCGCGCGCCGTGCGGCCCGTCTGCTCCGGCGAAATATACGCCAGGGTCCCGTCCAGCGCTTCGGGAATGCTCGCCTCGGTCGCCTCCTGCGACAGCAGCGAGGCGATGCCGAAATCGAGCAGGGTGACCTGCTCGTACGTGTCATCCAGGAGCACATTCTGCGGTTTGACGTCCTTGTGCATCACACCGGCGGCATGCACGCCCTCGAGCACCCGCGCGAGGCGTCGCCCGAACCGCAGCCCGGCCGCCACCGGCAAACGACCCTGCTTGGCGAGCACCTGATCGACCGAGCGAAATCCGGGGTCTTCGAGCACCAGCGCCGCCGTGCCGCCCCGCTGCTCGAATGCCTGCACGCGCGCCACGCCGACCACGGCCGCGAGGTGCCGAAGCACTTGATGCTCGTGAACCAGCCGCCCCAGCACGCGCGGGTTTGGCGCGTCGGTCAGCGGGACCTTGATCGCCACCCTCGCGCCCGAGGCAAGATGCACCCCCCGATAGACGCGTGTCTCGCTTCCCTCGTAAGCGACATCCCCCAAGCCATACCCCGTCAGATCCATCCTCGAACCCCTCCCGCGCGTCTCGTGCAGGTGCACGAACTCCGAGCGTGCACCAGACTAACCTCAGCGAAGCGCTGCTCGTCAATGCAATTTTGAAAGGATGCCTCGCGACGGTCGCGCGCATCATCGTGACGAATCGTGGAGGGTGACGGCTGAAGCCATGCGCGAACACAATTGTGGCCCACCAGATCCGGGGTGCACGTCATGGAGGTTGCGTGGCGCCCGTGTTGGCCCGGGTTTTTTTGGAACGGCGTCATGTGTTTGATGCTTTCCTGTCGTGGTACTTCTTGATAGGGTCGTGCGCCTCGACTGTTCTGGGGGCTCGATGGACGCGCTGACGCAATATAACGGCCTCGTGGTCGCGGTCGACGACAACCCCGTCAACCTCGACACGCTTCTCGAAGCATTATCGGGTGAGCGTCTGGACCTCGCCGTCGCCACGGATGGCAGCATGGCGATGCGCCTGATCGAGCGCGAGCAGCCCGATCTCGTCCTGCTCGACGTCATGTTGCCGGACATCGACGGCTTCGAGGTGTGCAGGCGGCTGAAGGCCAACCCGAAAACCGCCGACACCCACATCGTCTTCATGACCTCCTTGAGCAATCGGGAGCACAGGCTGCAGGGGCTGCATGCGGGCGCCGTGGATTACATCAGCAAGCCCTTCGATTCCGAGGAGCTCCTGGCGCGCATCCGCCCGCACATCGCCGTCCGGCGCATGACACGGGCGCTGCGGGAAAAGAACACGAGCCTCGAGGAGGAGGTCCGGCAGCGCGCCGCCGCCGAGGCCGCGCGCGAGGCGCTCCTCGTGGAGCTCATGACCCGTACCGACGAGCTGCGCGACGCCAAGGAGCGGCTCGAGCGCGAGCTCGTGGAGAAAGGGCGCGCCGATGAGGAGAGGACCGCGCTGCACGAGCAGATCATCGCCGCGCAGCGCACCCGGCTCCTCGAGCTCTCCACGCCACTCATTCCGATCACGGATCGCATCCTGGTCATGCCGCTCATCGGCACGATGGACGCGGACCGGGTCGCGCAGGCCATCGAGACGATGCTTCAGGGCGCCAGCAGCCGAGGCGCAGAGTTCGTCATTCTCGACATCACGGGCCTCAAGCGCGTGGACGAGAACGTCGCCAGCATGCTCCTCGTCGCTGCGAGCGGCCTGCAGCTCCTGGGGACGCGCACGGTGATCACCGGGATACGCTCGGAGGTGGCCCGGACGCTCGTCCATATCAACGCATCCCTGCAAGGTATCGTCACAAAGGCGACGCTCCAGGACGGCATTGCGGTCGCAATGCAGGCCGCCCGTCATCGACGATAGGGCTTCTTCCCGCGTCCGCACCCGTGTCCTGCGCGAGCACGCCGGTAGGCTGCCGCTCCCCGAGCGGGACCCCTGCATACGGCGTCGATGCCCTTCTCGGCTTCCACCCCGCTTGACCGCCTCCGCCCCTCCCGCGGATGATGCCTACCGTGTGGCGAGACGAGGACGAAGCGCTGCTCGCGCGGCTCACGGACGAGGTCGCCTTCGAGCGCCTCTTCCGCCACCAGGCCGGCCCCGACGCGCGCCCGCCCACCCGCGGCGCCGGCCTCTGCGCCGCCCTCCGGAAGCTCTCCGGCGGTGAACGAGCCGTCATCCACTGCGCCGCGCCCGGGGGCAAGCTCGATCTCCTGCTCCCCCTCCTCGAACCCGCGCGCCAGATCGACGCGCCCGCCGAGCTGCTCCACCACCTCGCCCTCCACCACGCGGCGCTCGCGGACGCGGCGCCGGCGCTCCAGCCCGACGCGTTCGTCCGATCCGTCACCGCATGGCTCGCCCTCGGCCGCGAAGAGGGGTACCTCCGCGACCTCGGCAAGGCGATCATGGACGACGAGTCCCTCTCGCGGATGGGGCTCGCTCGCGTCATGCAGGATGCGCTGCTCGGGTGCATCGAGGACCTCGGCGAGCGCGCGCGCCTCGGCGCGCGGGACCTCACGGACGAGGCGCAGCGGGCGCTCGTCGCGCTCGGGCGTGTCCCCGAGGCGGCGCGGATCGCGCGGGCGTCCGAGGGCCTCGGAGACCGCGCCTCGCGCCGCGCGAGCTCGCTCGTCGCCGTCGCCGTGGAGGAGGCGCTCGCGCCCGTGCTCGCGGCGTTCACCGAGGCCACGGCGCAGGGGGATCCGAGCGCCGCGGAGGGGGCCACGATGCTCGGCCGTTTCGCCTCCGTCTGGCGCTGGTCCGGCGAGGACGAGAGCGTCGAGCACGCCGCGATCGAGCAGGCCACGCCGATCGCGTGGGCGTTTTACCGCGCGAGCCGCTGGGACGATCTCCGGACGCTCCTCGCGCCCATCGCGCCGCTCGTCGATTCGCTCGCGCGCCGCATCGAGGGGGATCCGTCGAGGATCGCCTACGCGGCCCGCGCGGCGCAGATGCTCGTCTTCCGCTCCGACGTCGTGCGCACGGTGAAGGAGACGATGGAGCTGCTCGACTGGGCCCTGCGGATCTGCCCGACGCACAGGAACGCGCGCTTGATGAAGGCCAACACCCTCTGCGATCAGGCGCTGCGGCTCTTGCCCGGCGCGCGCGCGCCCACGCGAACGGGGCATGACGAGGCCGCGGGGTTGATCGATCAGGCCGAGCAGATCTACCCCGGGGCCACGCGGCTCCCGGAGGCCAAGAAGCGCCTCGGCGAGGCCCGGAAACTCCTCGGGATCAGGCCATGACGGACGGACGGGAAAACCCCTTCGAGCGCTTCGACCTCGATCCGAGGGAGGGCCCGCACGGCATCACCGAGCGCCTGCGCGAGCTCGCCGAGGACGCGGACGAGGCGACCCGCGCCGAGATCCGCGCGGCCTGGGAAGAGCTGACGATGCACCCGCTGCGCCGCCTGCAGGCGGCCGTCGGCGCCCGCCCGCGCCACCCGGCGCTCGATCGTACGGGCCCGGAGAAGGCCCCGCCCAGGCTACGAAAGGCCCCCGCCGAGGAGCCCACGTCGCTCGCGGATCTCGCGCCTCGACCTTCGGTCGCATCGGCGCTCGTGTCGTTCCTCGGCCGCGGGGCCGAGAAGGCGCCTCGGACCCTGCCCTCGCTCGAGGACGATCCCGTGCTCGCCGCGGCGGCACAGCCTCCCCCCACGTCTCCCGAGAGGAAGCGATAGACCATGTTCGTCGACCGTCCCGTTGGAATCGATCTCGGCACGACCAACTCGGAGATCGCCATGCTCGACCCGTCCGAGCGTGACCTCCACATCTACGCCGACCGGTTCGGGCGGCGCACCGTGCCCTCGGCGGTCGCCTGGGATCCCAAGGGCGAGGCCTTCCTCGTTGGCCACGCCGCGCGCCAGCGCCGCGGCAAGACGCCGCCGCCGGTCGAGTCGATCAAGCGCAAGATGGGGCAAAACGCGACGGTGGAGGTCGGCCCGCACGCGCTCACGCCCGAGGAGGTGAGCGCCAAGATCCTCGCCGAGCTGCGGGCGCGCCTGAGCGAGCACCTCGGCAAACAGGCGGCCGAGGGCATCGAGGTGCGCGTGGATCGCGCGGTGATCACGGTGCCCGCGTACTTCGACGCGCCGCAGGTGGAGGCCACGCGCAAGGCGGGCGAGATGGCGGGGCTCGAGGTGATCGGCGTCCTGCAGGAGCCCACGGCCGCGGCCATCTACCACACGTGGAAGAGCCGCCTCGGCGACGGCAACTTCCTCGTCTACGACCTCGGCGGCGGCACGTTCGACGTCTCGATCCTGCGTTGCCTCGGCGGCGAGTACCAGGTGCTCGCGATCGACGGCGACAACTACCTCGGCGGCGACGACCTCGACCGGCGCTTCGCCGAGAAGCTGCGCGGGATGCTGGTCGAGCGAGGTTACGCCCTCGACCTCGACGTGCGCGGCGACGAGGAGGATCGCCAGCGCTTCGGCCGCCTCGTCCACCTCGCGCAGGAGATCAAGGAGTCGCTCTCGACCTCCGAGGTCGTGAGCCTGTCCAAGCAGGACTTCATGCAGGACAAGAACGGCGAGGCTGTGTCGTTCGAGGGCGACATCGGGCGCGCCGAGTACGAGAAGGCGATCGGCGATCTGGTCGAGACGACGATCACCTGCTGCGAGCGCGCGCTCGCGCGGAGCGCCGAGACGTCGTCGGTGGACCTCGGCCAGATCGATCACGTGGTCCTCGTCGGCGGCTCGACCCGCGTGCCGATGGTCGTGCGGCGCGTGACCGAGGCGATCTGCAAGAAGAGCCGCTCGGAGAAGCCGCTGCAGGACGAGGTGGACACGTGCGTCGCGCTCGGCGCGGCCATCCACGCGGCGCAGCTCGGCGGGCTGCGGATCGGGGACGCCGATCGGAAGATCGCGGTCAGCTTCACGACGCCGCTCGTCAGCCAGGGATCGAAGCTCCGCCTCGGCGTGCGCGTCGAAGAGGCGCCCGAGGGCGCGGCGGAGATCGTCATCTTCCGGGGGATGAACGGCACCGAGGAGATCACGAAGGCGACCCTGCCGGACGCGGCGGGCGTGGTGGTGCGGATGGACGTGCCGCTCGGCGAGGAGCCGGAGCAGACGTCCCGCGTGGCCTTGCGCTCGGTCGAGCGGGAGGTGCTCGCGGAGCTGCCCTTCGCGCTCTACCGCGGCGACGTCCGGCCCCGGGCGAGCGCGCTCTCGCGGCCGTCGGTCGTGGCGAAGGACCTCGCGATCGAGGTGGTGCGGGCAGGGAGGCGCGAGCGGCGCGTGCTCATCGCGCGGGGCGCGGGGCTACCCGCGGAGGTGAAGAGCCGGTTCTTCACGGCCGATCAGAGCGGCGCCGTGGTGCTCCGGCTCCTGCAGAACCGCATGCCGATCAAGACGCTCTTGCTCCAGGTCCCGCGCGAGCTCGCCGTCGGCACGCCCGTGGATCTCACGCTGCGCTGCGACGACGCGATGCGGATGGAGGCGCGCGCGGTGGTGGCGGGGCAGGAGCTCTGGGCGCAGGTCGAGCCACCCGCCGCGCCGCGCTTCGACCCCGCGGGCGCGGTGGAGTCGCTGCTCGAGGAGGCCGAGTCGACGAACAAGTCCCTCTGGGGCGCGAGCGCGCAGAGCTACCGCGCCGAGGCCGACATGCTCGTCGCGGGCATCCGCGAGGTCGTCGCCACGGATCCGGACAAACTGCAGGCGCTCTGCGAGAAGCTGCGCTTGCTCGTCGACTGGTACCGCGGCGATCCGAACGAGACGCTCTCGCCGCCGATGGCCCGCTTCGAGTCGGAGCTCGACGACCTGAGGCGCCGCGTCTACCGTACGTCCGGCAACCTCTACGGCATGGATCGCGCGGCCTGGGAGAAGCGGCTCGCGGACATCGAGGCGCGCGCGATGGCGGCGTACGAGGCGAACGACGCCGTGGCCTGGCGCCGCGTCTTCAACGAGGTGCAGGCCCTCGACGAGACGGCGATGCAGGAGGAGTTCGCGCAGATGCGGCTCGACGATCCGGCGTACCTGGAGCGCAGGCTCAGGAACGAGCGGTACTACGCGCAGAGCGTGGAGCGGAAGCTCGTCGACTTCGTCCCGTCGTCGTCCGACGTGGGCTCGATGCAGATCGCCGAGCGGGACAAACTCGTCGCGCAGCTCCACGAGAAGGTGCTCGGGCCGCTCGGGAGCCTCACCGCGGACACGACCGACGCGGGGGCGCTGCGGCGCAAGCTCGAGGGGATCAACGCGGAGACGGCGCGGATCGACAGCGCGCGCGAGCGGCTGCCTTCGCTCGGGCTCGTGACGGAGCGGGGAGGGAGCTAGCGAGGACGCCGTGTCCCTCTTCGACTCCCCCACGCTGCGCACGGCCGAGGCCCTGGAGCGCTCCACGACGGGCGACGGGGGCGCGCGGTTCGCGCTGCCGGTGTACAAGCAGCTCCTCACGCCGGGCGCGGACCCGTCCCTCGCGGCGCGCGCGGCGCTCGGCGCGCTCCGATGCGCGGCGCGCATCGTCGACGAGCGGGAGCTCCCGGGCGTCGCCGCCTACTGGAGCACGCTGCCGGCAGGCGGCGCGCACTTCCCGGCGATCCTCGAGTTGTGCCGGAAGCTCGCGCGGCTCGGGCCCAAGGGCGCGGCGCTCGCGCTCACGCTCGCGCGGGCCGAGGCCGAGCGCGCGGAGACGGCGCGCGCGCTCTACCTCCTCGGCCGCTGCCTCGAAGCGGTGAGCGACGCGGAGGGGGCGTTCGTCGCGTTCGGCCGCGCCGCCGCGCGGGCCGATGAAGAGAAGGGCGCCGCGGACGTCGCGACGGCGGCCCGCGTGCGCCGCATCGAGCGGCTGCTCGGCGAGCGCAGCCCGGCCGAGCTCGTGCTCGTCGAGGCGACGGCGGCCGATCCGGCGGTCGCGTCGTCCTTTGGCAAGCTGATGATCGCGCGCGGCCGGCTGCTCTCGCCGAGCCGCTTCGTGCGCGCGTCGGGGCTCTCGTTGCTCGAAGAGCTCGGCCGAGATCCCACGACCTCGCTCGGCGCGCTCGCGATCGGCCACGCCGCCGAGCACGCGGACGCGCTCGGTGACGCGCTCACGCCGCTCGAAGCCGATCGTATCGGGGCCGCGCTTCGCCACGTGCCCGACGACGCGGCGCGGGAGAGCGCGCTCGCGCGGCTCGCGGCGGCGCAGGTGATCGCCGCGTCGCGTGGTGAGGCGCAGGCGGACGCGATCCAGCGGGCGGCCGAGGTCGCGCCCGAGATCGCGCCGCTCGTGCGCCGGGCGCGCGCCTTGCTCGCGGGGGGCCGCGAGGAGGCGCCGCGACGCCTGATCCTCTCGGACCTGCCCTCGTCGCCGCCGCTCCGGCTCGTGTCGTTCGGGCTCGCGGCGCTCGAGGCGCTCGGGGACGGCCGCGCGCGGGACGCGGCCGAGGCGCTCTCCGCGGCGCGGGTGTTCCTCGGGGGGATCGTGGACAGGGTGCTCCTGCCGTCGCCGCTCTGGACCGCGGCGCGCGTGGCGCTCGAGAGCGCGGAGCCGTCCGCGCAAAAGGCGGGGGCCGAGCTCTGTGGGTTGCTGCTCTCTGCGCCGTCGGCCGCCCCGCCGCGGGGGTTCTCCGGGTTCGCGGCGGCCCTCGCGCGGGCGGGGCGGGCCGATCTCGCGGCGGGGGCGGCGCGGAAGGCGGCCGCGCGCAAGGAGCCCGGCGCGCGCGAGCTGCTCGGCTCGATCCTGCGGGAGCAGGGCTGGGCGCGCGCGGCGGCCGGCGAGCGCGAGCAAGCCATCGCGGCGCTCACCGAGGCGAAGGGGCTGCTCACAGAGGTGGCCCAGGAGAAGCAGGGCGCGCGGGGTCGCTGAAGGCGGGCCTCGTATCTGCTAGGGTCCGCGCCACCATGGCAACCGACCCCGAAGGGCGGGACGGCTCGGCCGAGCTCGCCACGACCCGCGCCGTCCCGTACCCCACGAGCCGCCTCGCGGCGCGTATCGACCTGGTCGAAATGGCGCAGGAGATCGAGAAGGCCGACCAGGCGCTCGGCATGGTGGTCGGGGCGAAGCTCGAGGTCATCCGCGACCAGATGCGCGCGCTCCAGGAGGAGGCGCGGCGCCTGCTCGACGAGGCGCGGATCTCGGCGCGCCTGCACCGGGCACATTGCAGCTTCCGCAAGATCCCCGGCCGCGTGTATCACCTCTATCGGCGCGGCGAGGACGATCTTTATTTCTCGATGCTCTCCCCCGAGGAATGGGGAGGCTCGCCGCCGCACGTGTTCGAGGGCTCGTACCGGCTCGAGGTCGACATGAGCTGGACGCCGATGACGACCACGAGCGCCGAGCGCGCGAGGACGCCCGAGGGCCGCGCGCTCGTGCAGAAGCTGCTCGAAGAAGGCTGATTCATTCGGCCGACGCGACGGCCGGCCCGTAGATGTGCCCGATCCGGGCGAACGACTCGACCGTGTACATCGCTCCCGCCAGCGCCAGCACCGAGGCCAGCGCGAGCTCGGGCCACCGCCATGCTGCCGGCCGTTTCCCTTCGAGGGCCGCCTCCGCCGCGGAGAGCGTCTTCACCCGACGCGCGGGCGAGAGCGTGCTCGGCGGCAAACCGCGTAATTTTTCGAGGAGCGGATCGTCATCACGGCCGTTCATCGTTCACCTCATCGTACCACGGCGGCGTCGCTCTGCGCCGGTCCCTCGAGCTTCTCGGCGAGCGCGGAGCGCGCCCGCGACAGCCTTTGCCGCAGCGCCTCCGGCTGGATCCCCAGCACCTCGGCGGCCTGCTTCGGTTCGAGCCCCTCCACGCCCACGAGCAAGAGCACCTCGCGGTGGGCCATGGGCAGCGCCTCGAGCGCCTGCTCCAGCGCCGCGAGCTCGTCGCCCGCGTCCGGCCGCGCGGACGGCCCCTCGGGCTCCGGCCCGTCGGAGTCGAACGCGAGCCGCGTGAAATCCAGCGCGGCCCAGCGCCGCCACGACCGGTGCTTGTTCCGCGCGATCGTGAAGAGCCACGCTGGCAGATCGGTGCCTTCGGTCAGCCGTTCGGCGTGGCGAGCCACCGACACCCACGTCTCCTGGTGCAGGTCCTCGGCCACGTCGCGCCGGCGCGAGAGCCGGAGCAAGAAGCCGAAGATCCGGTCCGAGAACGACGCGTACACCACCCGCAGCGCGGTTTTGTCGCCCTTGCGAAGGCGCGCGACGAGCTCTGCTTCCTCGGCCCGGTCCATGTCGTCCCCTCGAACTCCGAACTAGCCCAGGCGTGACAGAAAAAAAACTTTGTCACGCAGGCCGTCGCGCGGTGTTCTCCGCGGCATGGGGACGGCGCCCGAGCGTCCGCCCCGCGCAGAGGAGACGAGGACATGACTTTGTGGTTGTTTTTCGCCGAGGGCGGCTGGGGTATGTGGCCGACCCTTCTCTTCGGGTTCGTCGCCGTCGGCGGCGCCGCCTGGTTCGCCATGCGCCCCGAGCCCCGGCGCCTCGCCTTCACGGGCGCGATGTGGCTCACCCTCGCCATGTCGATGGCGAACGCCACCTGGACGAACCTCGCGGCCGTGTGTTCGACCCTCGAGAACCCGGAGCGTGTCCCCGACGCGGAGCTCGTGCGCACCCTCTTCGCCGGCCTCAAGGAGGCGAGCCGCCCCGCCGCGCTCGGCGGGGTGTTCCTCACGCTGGTCCCGCTCCTGCTCGCCGTGGGCGCGCTGCGCGGGCGATCGTCCGATTGAACGTTCAGCGCGGCGCGAGCGCCCGGACGGCGCGCTCGATCTCTTCGAGCCGCCGCTTCGAGGCCTCGTACCCGACCCGCCCGCGCACGGCCAGGGCGAGCGCGTCGCGCTGAAAGCTCGCGGCGAGCTCTCGAAAATGGGAGACGGCCGCGCCGGCCGACGACGAACGGGCGAGCTCGTGCCCGCGCGTGATCACCTCGCGGGCCACCTCGAACGTGAACACGGGCGCGCCGTGGCCGAGCTTCGCTTCGATCCAGTGCATCACGCTGCCCTCCCAGGGCTCGAGGTAATTGCAGCGGCCGGCGCGCTCGTCGATTCCCTCCACCGGCGAGGACCAGTCGAGGTGGATGTCGTCGAGCGCGAAATGGCGCCCGTTCGGCCGCTCGAACCCGGGGAGATCACTCTTGTCGACGCAGAAATGCGTGGCCTCTTGCATGGGCACGTCGACCTCGCGCCAGGTGTCCGCGTGGGGCAGCTCGGCGCGCGCATGCGGGAGAAGGACACGCGGCAGGAGCTCGATCGCGGGGCGGAGCTGGTGCTCGAGGCCGCCGACGTACGCGTCCCGCGCGACGCGTTTGCCGTATTCCCCCAGGAAGAGCTCGTCGAGGCGCCTTCGCGTCGCGGCCGGATCGCGGTAGACGACCTTGATCCCGGCGCTCCCGCCCCACCATTGGTTGCGGATCCACTGGATGTGCCGCCAGGTCGCGAGAGAGCGATCGATGGCCTCGATGCGATGGTAGAGCCGCACGAGCAGGTTCACGGCCATGGGCCCGAGGTGGTCGAGCGCCTCCCACGCCGTCGTCGGCTGCGGATCGCGGAACCCGAACATCAGGTTCTGCGCGGCGCCGGGCGCGCCGGCCCGCCGGTCCACGAACGACCGGACGATCGTCTCGCGGAGCTCCTCGGGCAGCGCGGCGTAGGGAGATCCGGCCGGCACGTCGGGGTGCATTCGGCGCATGATGACTCCATTCGTCCGCTCGGAGAAAACCATCTCGGTCGAGCTCGCTCGTATGTAAACGATCCGCGCCAGGCGCTCCGGCACGTCGATTGCCCAGGACGTCCCCCATACCACAATGGGTCCATACGACCCGAGAAGGGAAACCATGGGAATCGGCAACCGGATCAAGGGCGCCGCCGAAGAGCTCGGCGGCAAGGCCAAAGAGGCCGTCGGCAACCTGACCGACGACGAGCGTCTCCGCCGCGAGGGCATCTCCGAGCAGGGCCGCGGCGAAGGCCGTCAGGAGGCCGAGAAGGCGGGCCAGCGGGTCGAGGGCACCTTCGAGGAGGCCGGCGGCCGGGTGCACGGCGCGGCGGGCGCGCTGAAGGGCGACGACCGCCAGCAAGCCGAGGGCAAATTCGAGGAGCTCAAGGGCGAGCTTCGCCAGAAGCTCAACAAGTAAACGATCGGCGCGCCGCCCCCGCTCCGCGCGCCGGGGCAGGGGCGGCGCGCCCCTTTTTCAGCGCGGCGCTTCGTCCTCGAACAGGTCGCCCGCGTACACGTACCAGAGCCCATTCTTGCCGCGCAGGAGCGTCTTTCGGAACGTGACCTCGTGCCGCTTTCGCAGCGCCAGGTAGAGCACGAGGAAGAGGATCGCGCCGAGCAGGCGGATCAGGACGAACGCGACCGCGGCCACCATGTTCGCCCATTGCGGCCAGGCCTGGAAGACCACGTGCACCTCGACCTCGGCCACGTCGCCGTCCTCGCGCACGATCGAGGCGCGCTTGACCTGCACGCTGCGGATCTGCCCGTGCCCGACGCGGGCGAACGTGGACGACCAGTCCTTGACGCCGGCCGGCGTGGCGAGCGCGAACGTGCCCGCGCCGAGCGGGATGTCGCCGAGGACCGGAGGATTCACGGTCTGCGCGCGCGCCGTGGGGCTGAGGCACGCCCAGGCGTACCCTTGCCGGCCCATCGCCATCGACCGGAGGTAACTGCGGAGCGTCACGTCCGGGCTCGCAGGCCGGTCGCGCGGCACGATCGTGAGGTCCACGGCGACGAGCGTCACCGCCAGGATCGTGAAGACGACGGGGAAGATGATCAGGAGGAAGAAGGCCGGTTCCCGCGACGAGAACGTCATCAACCCGGCGACCATGCTCACGAGCGCGAGGGCGGCGATGCCGGCGAACACCATCGTGACGACGCGTAACCTGCCGCCGGCCTCCTTCTGGTCCAGGGCCATCGCGGAGGTGTCGTCGATGTGCTGGTTCAGCCGCTCGAGCGCCTCGGTGATCGCGCCCGAAGCGGGGCGCTTTTTTTTCTTTTTTGTCGTCGCGCGCTCCCCCGGCCCGGCCTCCGGCGGCGCGTAGGGGTTCATCTCTTCGCTCATCGCCCGCCACCTAACCACGACCGGCCGAGAGAGGCGAGCCCTTCATGCGCGTTCCCCAGGGGCCTCGGCTCGGCTAGCATGCGGCCCGGACCGACCCATGAGCCAACACCTGGACGACGAGCGATTTTACGTCTTCGACTGGGACGCCGTCTTCGACGTCGACGATTACCTGCACTTCTACGAGGACACCCTGCGCGCCGAGCGCACGGAGCATCAGGTCGACGTCCTCGTCTCGCACCTCGGCATGACGCCGGGCATGCGCGTGCTCGACCTCGGCTGCGGCCACGGCCGGCACGCCCTCGAGCTCGCGCGGCGCGGCTTCGACGTCGTCGGCGTCGACCGCACCGAGGGCTTCATCACGCTCGCCCGCGAGGAGGCCGAGGCCGCGCGCCTGCCGATCGAGTACCGCGTCGCCGACCTGCGCGACCTCGACGACGAGGCCTCGTTCGACCGCGTGGTTTGCCTCTTCGACGTGTTCGGCCTGCACCGCGACGAGGAGAACCACGACGTCTTGCGGCGCATCTCGCGCGCGCTCCGCCCGGGGGGCAAGCTCTGCCTCGACGTGCGCAACCGCGACTGGATGATGCGCGGGCTCTTGCCCGTCACCATCCTGCAAAAAGGCGCGGATCTCATGATCGACCGGCACGTCTTCGACCCGGTCTCGGGCCGCCTCGTCGATTACCGCGTCCTCGTGCGCGACGGCAGGACGCGCGAGGCCCGCTTCTCCGTGCGCCTCTACCATTTCAGCGAGCTCCGCGCCCTGCTCGCCTCCGTCGGCCTCGTCGTGACCGAGGCCTTCGGCACCTGGGACGGTGATCCGATCGGCCTCGCGCACAATCGTATGGTGATCGTCGCCGAGAAGGACGGCTGACAGGCTGACACGCGCGGCGTTCCGTTCCCGGCAAACCCGATCGTTTGAGCACAAATAAAGTTGCGTTTCCCCCCATGCGGCGGCGAGGATGTCCCTCGTGCTGCACACGATCGACATCCTCATCGTGCTCGTTTTCATCGCGTATTCGATCTGGTCGGGGGTCGGGGGCGCGAAGGAGGCCGGGGAGAGCCTCGAGGAGTATTTCCTCGCCGGTCGCTCGCTGAAGGGCTGGCAGGCGGGCATCAGCATGGCGGCCACGCAGTTCGCCGCGGATACGCCGCTCGTGGTCACCGGCCTCGTGGCGACGGCGGGCGTCTTCTCGCTCTGGCGGATGTGGATCTACGCGATTGCCTTCCTCGTGATGGCGCTCGTCCTCGGCGCGAGCTGGCGCAGGAGCGGCGTCATCACGGACGCTGCGCTCACCGAGACCCGGTACGGCGGCAAGCCCGCGGCCGTGCTGCGTGGCGCCAAGGCCGTGTACTTCGGCCTGATCTTCAATTGCACCGTGCTCGGCATGGTGCTGCTCGCGACGACACGTATCACCGAGCCCTTCCTCCTCTGGCATCGGTGGTTGCCCGCGGGCCTCTTCGAAAGCCTCTCGTCCGCGGTGCAGTGGTTCGGCTTCCCGCTGACGGCGTCGGGCGCGCCGTGCGGCGCGGAGAACCTGTGCGACGCGGGCGCGACCTGCTTGAAGCTCCGCTGCATCGGCGAGGCCGAGTGGGCGGCCTCCACGAACAACGTCCTCTCGATCGGCTCGATCGTCCTCGTCACGACGCTCTACTCGACGACGGGTGGCCTGCGCGCCGTCGTGAAGACCGACATCGCGCAGTTCGGCGTCGCGATCCTCTCCACGATGGTCTACGCCGCGCTCGTCATCTCCGCGGTCGGCGGCTTCGGAGCCATCTCCTCGGGCCTTTCGAACCTCTTCCCCGCCGATCGCTCGGGCCCCGCCGGCATGACCGCCGAGGAGCTCGTCGCCTTCACGCCGGGCGAGGCGCACGGCGCCGGCTTCACGGTCGTCGGCGTCATTCTCATTCAGTGGATCTGCCAGATCAACGCCGACGGCAGCGGCTACCTCGCGCAGCGCACGATGGGCTGTCGCTCCGACAAGGACGCGCAGAGCGCGGGTATCGTCTTCACGGTGACGCAGGTCCTCTTCCGCAGCCTGTTCTGGCTGCCGATCGCGCTCGGCCTGCTCGTCCTGTTCCCGCCGAGCCAGGGCCTCTCGGGCGCCGCGCTCGCGTCCGAGCGCGAGTCCACGTTCGTGCGGGGCATCGCGGAGCTTCTGCCGCCGGGCGCCAAGGGGCTCATGCTCACGGGCATGCTCGGCGCGCTCGCCTCGACGGTCGACACGCACCTCAACTGGGGATCGAGTTATTTCACGAACGACATCTACCGTCGGTTCATCGCCAAGCACCTCTTGAAACGCGAGCCTTCGCCGCGCTCGCTCGTGTGGGTCGCTCGCCTTTCGAACCTCGGCATCCTCGCCGTGGCGCTGCTCGTGATGCCTCACATGGACTCGATCCAGACCGCCTGGAAGGCGAGCCTCTTGCTCGGCGCGGGCGTCGGCGTGGTCCTCGTGTTGCGCTGGATCTGGTGGCGCATGAACGCGACCGGCGAGCTTTCGGCCCTCGTCGCGTCGCTCGTCCTCGCGCCGATCCTGCTCTTCGCCGTGGAGGACGACGGCGCGCGATTGCTCGTGCAGGCGGTCGTGTCGACGGCGGTCGCGGTCGTCGCGGCGCTCGTGACGAAGCCGGAGGCGGAGGACCGCCTGCGTGAATTCTACGACCGCGCGCGTCCCCCGGGGTTCTGGGGGCCCGTCTCGCTCGAAAAAGGCGCGGCGGATCGGCGAAGGCTTCTCGTGAACCTCGCGGCCGCGGGCGGCTCGGCATTCTCGATTTTCTGCGTGCTCACGGGCATCGGCTCGTGGATGATCGGCAGCCCGCCGCCCGCGTGGCTGCCCTCGGCCCCTGTATGGATCACGCTGAACCTGCTCGTCGGCGTGGGGACGGTGCCGCTCTGGATCAAGCTCGCGCGGGCGGGGCGGCTGGAGGAGGCGACCGACGGCGCCGCCGGGCGCTCTGGAGAGGCCCTCCCGAGCGCCTCGACCCACGGATGACGCCGGCCGGGTTTTGCTTTGTTGCGCGCCGGGTGCGCCTGCTTGTCGGACGGGCTCCGCGCTGATACGACAAACCCGTGCCCGAAGGCGACACCCTCCACCGCATTGCAAGCGCGCTCGGCCCGCGGCTCGTGGGGCAGCCCGTTTGCTCCCTCCTGCTGCGGCATCAGTCGATCGACCGGCTCGTGGGCCACCTCGTCACGAAGGTCGAGGCGCGTGGCAAGAACCTGCTCGTCTTCTTCGACGAGGGCACCGTCCTCCACACCCACCTCCGCATGGGCGGCACCTGGCACCTCTATCGCGAGGACGAGCGCTTTCGACGCTCGCCGACCTCCGCCACCGTCGTGCTCGCCGTGCCCGGCCTCGTCGCCGTCTGCTTCCGCGCGCCCGTCGCTCGCCTCGTCCGCGCCAGCTTGCTCGCCGGTGATCCCGCGATCGGCAAGCTCGGCCCCGACCTCATCGCCCCTACGTTCGACGAGGCCGCCGCGCTCGCCCGGCTCCGGCGTTTGGCCGGCAAGGAGATCGGCGACGCGCTCATGGCGCAGGAGGTCGTCGCGGGGATCGGCAACGTCTTCAAGAGCGAGATCCTCTTTCACGAGCGGCTCGATCCGTTCGCTCGTGTCGGGGCTCATTCCGACGACGAGCTCCTGCGGCTGCTCGCGTTCGCCCGCCGGATCATGGTCGCCAATGCGAATGCAAAGACCCGCGGGACCGGGCTCGGCGCGTTTTTTGGCCACACGCGGACGACCCGCGAGGGCGCGCGTCCCGGCGAGGGGCCCCTCTCGGTCTATCGCCGCGCGGGCGAACCTTGTTACGATTGTGGCGCGGTGATCGAGATGCGCCGCCAGGGCGAGGCGCGACGCTCCACCTATTTTTGCCCCCAATGCCAGCCGCCCCGGCTCGCGGATGCCCGGGAGGCGCGCGCGTGACGCGGCCTCGGGCGAAGTCCTCGAAGGGTGGCGGCGCGCTCGCCCATTTCCACGAGGCGACACGCGCCTGGTTCCAGGGCGCCTTCCCCGGGCCCACCGAGGCCCAGGAGAGAGGCTGGCCCCCGATCCAGGCCGGCAAATCGACCCTGCTGCTCGCGCCCACGGGCTCGGGCAAGACGCTCGCGGCGTTCCTCGTCGCCCTCGATCGATTGGTCTTTTCGGACGAGCCGCGGAAAGAAGAGCGCTGCCGCGTCCTTTACGTGTCTCCGCTCAAGGCGCTCGCCGCCGACGTCGAGCGCAACCTGCGCGCCCCGCTCGCCGGCCTCACGAGGACGGCCGAGCGTCTGGAAAAACCATTCCGCGTGCCCACGGTCGCGATCCGCTCCGGGGACACTTCGCCCGAGGAGCGCGCGCGCCTCGGCAAACGCCCGCCCGACATCCTGATCACCACGCCGGAGTCCCTCTTCCTCCTGCTCACCTCGAACGCGCGCGAGATCTTGCGCTCGGTCGACACCATCATCATCGACGAGATCCACTCGCTCGCCGCCACGAAGCGCGGCGCGCACCTCTTCTCGTCGCTCGAGCGCCTCGAAGCCTTGCGCGGCGAAGGGCCGCGGACGACGCGCATTGGCCTCAGCGCGACGCAGCGCCCGCTCGACGAGATCGCGCGCCTGCTCGGCGGGGGCGAGATCGACGAAAAGGGCTCGTTCGTCCCGCGCCCCGTCACCATCGTGGATGCGAGCGCGCCGAAATCGCTCGAGCTCTCCATTGAAGTCCCCGTCGACGACATGACCCGCATGGGTGAACCCGGCGAGGATACGGGCAAAGGCCCGGGCGCGGATCCGGCGGCGCGGTCGATATGGCCGAGCATCCACCCGCGCCTCGTCGAGCTCGTCCGCGCGCATCGCTCCACCATGATCTTCGCCAACAGCCGCAGGCTCTCCGAGCGGCTCGCGGCGGCGATCAACGAGGCCGCCGGCGCCGAGATCGCCGCCGCGCACCACGGATCGGTCGCGCGGGACGAGCGCGCCCGCATCGAGGAGGCCCTCAAGGAAGGTCGCTTGCCGTGTATCGTCGCGACCTCCTCGCTCGAGCTCGGCCTCGACCTCGGCGCCGTCGATCTCGTCGTCCAGATCGAATCTCCTCCGAGCGTCTCGGCCGGCCTCCAGCGTATCGGCCGCGCCGGCCACGCCGTCGGCGCCATCTCGCGTGGCGTGGTCTTCCCCAAGCACCGCGGCGATCTGCTCGCGTGCGCCGCCGCCACGAGCCGCATGATCGACGCCAAGGTCGAGGCCACCCATTACCCGCGAAACCCCCTCGACGTCCTCGCCCAGCAGATCATCGCGATCACGGCCATGGACTCCATCCACGAGGACGCGCTCTTTGGGCTCGTCCGTCGCGCCGCGCCGTTCGCCGACCTCCCGCGCGCGAGCTTCGAGGGCCTGCTCGACATGCTCTCCGGCCGGTATCCCTCGGACGAGTTCGCCGAGTTGCGCCCGCGTATCGTCTGGGACCGGACCACGGGCGCGATCCGCGCGCGGGAAGGCGCGAAGCGGCTCGCGGTCGTCAATGCCGGCACGATCCCCGATCGTGGGCTTTATGGCGTCTTTCTGGCGACCGAAGAATCAGCGGGGAAACCCGGGCGTCGCGTGGGCGAGCTCGACGAGGAGATGGTCTTCGAGGCGCGGGAAGGCGAGGTCTTCGTCCTCGGCGCGTCCTCCTGGCGTATCACCGAGATCACGCACGATCGTGTCCTCGTCGTGCCCGCGCCCGGCGAGCCCGGGAAAATGCCGTTCTGGCGTGGCGATCGCGTGGGCCGCAACGTCGAGCTCGGCGCCGAGATCGGCCGCGTCGCCCGCGAGATCGAAAAAGCCGACGACGCCGCCGCCGAGCGCCTCCTGCGCGAAAAACACCACCTCGATACACGCGCCGCGAAGAACCTCCTCCGTTACGTCCGCGAGCAAGCCGCGGCGACGGGCGTGGTCCCGAGCGACACGGCGATCGTGCTCGAGCGTTTCGTCGACGAGGTCGGCGACACCCGCGTCTGCATCCTCTCGCCCTTCGGCGGACGCGTGCACGCGCCGCTCGCGAGCGCCATCGAGGAGCGTTGCCGCGCCGAGCTCGCCCTCGAAATCGAGGCCGTCTGGGCCGACGACGGCGTCGTCTTGCGTTTTCCCGAAGCGGAGGGCCCGCCCGACGCGCGCCTCCTCCTGCCCGACGCCGACGAAGTGGAGGACCTCGTCGTCCGGAGCCTCGGCGCCTCCGCCCTCTTCGCCGCGCGTTTCCGCGAATGCGCCGGCCGCGCCTTGCTCCTGCCGCGCAAGCGCCCGGGCAAACGTTCGCCGCTCTGGGCCCAGCGAAAACGCGCCTCGGATCTGCTCGCCGTGGCCGCGCGGTATGGCTCGTTTCCCATTCTCCTCGAGACCTACCGCGAGGTCCTGCGGGACGTCTTCGATTTGCCCGCGCTCATCGATCTCCTGAAGAAGATCGAGTCCCGCAAGGTGCGCGTGCACGAGGTCGACACCCGCGCGGCCTCGCCCTTCGCCGCGTCGCTGCTCTTCGGGTACGTCGGCAACTTCATGTACGACGGCGACCTGCCGCTCGCCGAGCGCAAGGCGCAGATGCTCGCGATCGACCATTCACGCTTGCGCGAGCTGCTCGGCGAGGCCGAGATGCGCGAATTGCTCGATCCCGCCTCGATCGAGGTCCTCGCGCGGTCGCTGCAGCGCCTCGATGGAAAACGACCCCTCAAGCACGCCGATCAGGTGCACGATCTCTTGCTCTCGCTCGGGGATCTCTCGCGCGAGGAGATCGTGGCCCGCGCGGGCAGCGAAGAGGAGGGCGGTGGTGCAACACGAGCAAACGGTTTCCTCGACGAGCTGACGCGCGCGCGGCGGATCTTCGAGGTCACGATCGCGGGCGAAAAGCGATTCCTGGCGGTCGAGGACGCGGGGCGCCTGCGCGACGCGCTCGGCATCGTGCCGCCGGCAGGCCTGCCCGCGGCCTTCCTCGAACCGTCCGCGGATCCCCTCGTCGACATCGTCTCCCGTTATGCCCGGACCCACGGCCCCTTCCGCGCCGAGGACGTCGCGTTTCGTTATGGCCTCGGCACGGGCCCCGTCCGCGTCGCGCTCGCCACGCTCATCGAGCGCCGCCGCGTCACCGAGGGCGAGCTCCTCCCGGGCGGATCCGGCCGCGAGTATTGCGACGCCGAGGTCCTTCGTTCGCTCAAGCAACGCTCCCTCGCGCGCCTGCGCGCCGAGGTCGAGCCCGTCCCGCCCGAGGCGTACGCCCGTTTCCTCGTCGAATGGCACGGCCTCACCCGCCCGCGCCGCGGCCAGGAGGCCTTGCTTTACGCCGTCGAGCTTTTGCAAGGCGCGCCGCTCGTCTCCTCCGCGCTCGAGGCCGAGATCCTCCCCGCGCGCGTGCAAGGGTATCGCCCCGGCGATCTCGACGCGTTATGCGCCGCCGGCGAGGTCGTCTGGCGCGGCGTCGAGCCGGTCGGCGACGCCTCGGGCCGCATCGCCCTGTATCTCTCGCAGGCTTATCCGTATCTCGCGCCGCCGCCCGGCGAGGCCGAGGGCGCGCTCGCCGCGCGGGTGCGCGAGACGCTCGCCCGGCGAGGCGCCGTCTTCTTCCATGACCTCCTGCGCGAGACGGGCGGATTCGGGCACGACGTGCTCGCGGCCTTGTGGGAGCTCGTCTGGGCCGGCGAGGTCACGAATGACACGCTCGCGCCATTACGATCCCTCGGCCGCGAGGAGAAACGCGGCGGGCGGCGGCATACGAGCCGCGGCGGCCTCTTCGGCGCGCGCCGCGCGGGCCCGCCCGGCAGCGAGGGCCGCTGGTCGCTCTTGCCCGCGGCCTCCGAAAAAGGTCCGAGCGAGACCGAGCGCCGCGCCGCGCTCGCGCGAATCCTCCTCGATCGGCACGGCGTGGTGACACGCGAGGCCGCGCATGCCGAGGGCCTCGTGGGTGGTTTCTCCGCCGTGTACGACGTCCTCCGCGCGATGGAGGAGGCGGGCAGGGTTCGTCGTGGTTATTTCGTCGCCGGCCTCGGCGCCGCGCAGTTCGCTTTGCCCGGCGCGGACGATCGATTGCGCTCTTTCCGCGAGCCTTCGGCCGAGGCCGAGGCGCGCGTGCTGGTCCTCTCGGCCGCCGATCCGGCGAACCCTTATGGCGCCTCCGTGCGCTGGCCGGGCGACGACGCGGAGCCCGAGAGCGGTCAGCGCGGCGCCTCGCGGCCCAAACGCGCGGCCGGCGCGCGGGTGATTTTGCATGACGGTCGATTGCTCGCCTGGATGGGCAAGAGCGAGCGTGGCCTGCTCACGTTCCTGCCGCGCGACGAGCCCGAGCGAAGCGCCGAGGCCCGCGCGCTCGCCCGCGCGCTCGTGGAGCTCGTCGACGGGGGCCGCGCGCGGGTCGTGCTCATCGCCACGGTCGACGGCGAACCAACGGCGCGCTCGCCGCTCGCGGACGCCCTGAAAGAGGCGGGTTTCGTCGCGACGAGCCAGGGTTTTCTCAGGCGCCAGACCGCGTCTGTGGCGCCCGCGTCGCGTCTGTTCGGCGCGCCGGGCCCGCTCCCCGACGGCGACCTGCTCGACCTCGACGACGAGCTCGACGGATGACCTCGAAGGGCGGTCTCGAGTCCCGCGCGGAGCTCGAAGGTGACCCCGAAGGGCGGTTTCGAGTCCCGCGCGGAGCTCGAAGGTGACCCCGAGGGTCGGTTTCGGGTGTCGCGCGGAGCTCGAAGGTGACCCCGAAGGGCGGTTTGGAGTCCCGCGCCGAGCTCGAAGGTAGCCTCGAGGGTCGGTTTCGGGTGTCGCGCGGAGCTCGAAGGTAGCCCCGAGGGTCGGTTTCGAGTCCCGCGCGGAGCTCGAAGGTGACCCCGAGGATCGGTTTCGAGTGTTGCGCGAAGCTCGAAGGTGACCCCGAGGATCGGTTTCGAGTGTTGCGCGAAGCTCGAAGGTGACCCCGAGGATCGGTTTCGAGTGTCGCGCGGAGCTCGAAGGTGACCCCGAGGAGTGGTTGCGAGTGCCGCGCGGAGCTCGAAGGTGACCCCGAGGGGTGGTTTCGGGTGTCGCGCGTGTGCCACGGTTCCCACGTACACGACCACGACCGCATGCCCACGATCCAAGGCGACCAAGAAAGGGGACGGACATGAGCACCCAGCTTCACGACCAGAGCGGCGCGGCCCTCGCACGGCGGCTCTTCGCCTCGACCGCGCCGCGCGCCGTCGTGTTGATCCGGCTCGCGGTCGGCATCGTCTTCACCTCCGAGGGCATCCAGAAGTTCCTCTTCCCACAGGCGCTCGGCGCGGGACGGTTCGCGAAGATCGGCATCCCCGCGCCCGAGGTGATGGGCCCCTTCGTCGGCAGCGTCGAGCTCGTGTGTGGCGTGCTCATCCTCCTCGGGCTCGCCACGAGGCTCGCGGCGCTGCCGCTCGTCGGCGTCATGACCGTCGCGCTCCTCTCGACGAAGATCCCGATCCTGCTCGGCCACGGCTTCTGGATCTTCGCGAACCCGTCGACCTCGAAGCACGGCCTCTGGAGCATGCTGCACGAGGCTCGCACCGACATGTCGATGCTTCTCGGGGCGCTCTTCCTGTTCATCGCGGGCGCAGGAGCGTGGTCCCTCGATGCCGGAATCATGCGTCGTTTGGCGCGCTCGCAAGACCCGGCCGGCCGCGCGCCGCGCGCGGAGTGAACGGGTGAGGCGTCGTCACGCCTCGTCCTGATGCGTCACCGGTGCCCCGTCGGCGGCGCTGACGAGGTGAGCCTCTGCCAGGTCGACTCGTCGACGACCTGCTGCTTCCACGCGGCGTGGCAGCCGGTGCAGGTGGCCAGCGTTCGCCCGAGCGCCGACATCACGGCGTCCTTGTCCCCTTTTCGCGCCGCTTCGGCGACGGTGTCCGCGGTGCGGTGGAACGCGAGCGCCTGGTCCGTGAATCCGGGCGCCGCGGCCCCCATGTGCGAGCACATCCGGCCCATCTGCTCGGAAGAACCGATCCGCGAAGCGGCGCGCTCGACGCCCGCGAAGTCGTTTGAGGCCGCGGCGACGATGATCTCCTGCACGGCCACGAGGTGATCCCGCATATTTTGCTTTTGATGATTGGCCATCATCGGCAAGAGAGGCACCGGCTTGCGCACATCCATGCCATCCAGCGCGTCGAACGCCGTCCCTGGCCGCGCGGATGACGAAGGCGCGGCGGACGATGGCGCGGCGGAGGCCGCCGTGTCGTGTGTGGGCGCAGGCTCGCGGCACGCCGGAAGGAGCCCGCCAAAGACGAGCACCGCGCCCGCGGTGAGCCAACCACGGGGACGCCCGCTCTTGCTTCCATTCGTAGATTTCATGATCATTCGCTTTTCGTGTTGCGTACGGCTTCGTTCAGGGCCGCCATCGACGCGATCACCGAGCTCCGCTTCTCCGCGGGGAGCGCGGAGAGGAGCCGCTCGAACCGCGCTTTGCTCGCCGCCTCGATGCTCCGGGCGAGGCGGAGGCCGGATGTGGTCAACCCGAGCCGCCACGCGCGTCCGTCCTTCGGGCACGGCGTCCGGACCACGTGGCCGCTGTCGCAGAGGCGCGCGCACAGCCGCGCGGCGCTGCTCTTGTCGAGCCCCAGGTCACGCGCGATCTCGACCTGCATCGGCGGATCGTCCCGCTCGTGCCGCGCGAGGAGGACCATCAGCGCATGCGCCTGGGAGACGGGGATGGGCTTGCCGCACGGGGTCTGGCTCTCCGAGAGGAGACCAAAGCCCCGCACGAACCCTTGCACCTGCCGTCGGAGCAGCTCCGCGTCGTCCATGCGCGAAGGATGCCTACCACGAGATGATTGCGCGCGCAACCAACTGCCGCCCCCGCGTCGCGCGGCCTCGCCTGCGACAATTGAACGCATGGCGTCGTCGCAGGGCAATGACTAGGGTGTGGGGCATGAAGCCGACCCATCGCCGCCGGATCGTGTCGTTCGTGTCCTGCATGGTCGTGGCGTTCGCCGTCGCCTTCACGTCGCCGGCGAGCGCCATCGCGGACACGGACACCCCGGACGCGCGGCAAGCCGACCCGGCGCCGGGGGAGCGCGCGCTCGTCGGACGGCTCGTGGCGCCTTGTTGCTGGCAACAGACGCTCGATGTGCACGCGGGACCGATGGCCGACGCGCTGCGCGCCGAGGTGCGACGAAGGTTATGGGCAGGCGAGGCGGCCGAGGTGATCGAAGCGGACTTCACGGCGCGATATGGGCCGCGGGTGCGCGCGGTGCCGGACGGCAATCCGATCGTGGGGGTGGCGCTCGGCCTGGTCGTGCTCTCGTTTTTCGCGGCTGGGGGCCTGTTCGTCGTGGTGCGTCGCTGGCGTCGCGCCGCGGGGACCGGTGCGTCGGCGCCGCCGAGCGAGGCGGCGCGTGACGCCTACGACGAGCGGCTCGACGACGAGCTACGCGCGATGTCGTCCTGATACACGCGATCCCGCTCGCAAGCGCCTCGGAGAACTGGCGTCGTCGCACCTTCCGACCCGCGCAGGCTTCACAACGCGGTATACATTCCGGCCATGTCGAGGTTTGATGGTGGCCAGCTCCTGGTGGACGCGCACCAGCTCGAAACTCATCACGCGCAGCCCGAGGCGCGAGGAGCGCTCGGTGTTGATGGGTGCCGTCATCGACGAGGAAACGCAGGGCGGATCTCCGCGACCACGCTGGCCTTGATCGGGTGTGGCCCCTGTAGTATCGGATCCCGATATCGAAGGTCGAGTCCGTAGCGACAGACTTTGAGGAGGTATCGATGGATCGCGGGGAGAGGCTTCGCCGAGCGTTCCTTCCGGCGGCGGCGGCCGGCTCGTGCCTGCTCGTGGCTCTCGTCGTGGTGAGCGCGTGCTCGCGTGACCCAGCACCCGCAGCGGGGCCGCCGCCGTCAGAGGGGGCGGCGTGGCTGCTCGCCGGGACGAACGACGAGCGCTTCGCGCGTGTCGCCAAGCACCTCCGCGGCTTCGACGTCGCCATGGCGGAGACGGGTTACCGTTATGGCGAGCTCTACTGGGCGGGCCAGGATAAAAACTGGGACTACGCGAAATACCAGGCCGAGAAGATACGGACCGCCGTGCGTAATGGTGTCGAGCGCCGGCCGAAACGAGCCCAATCCGCGCAGATGCTCGAGGTCGCGCTGCCGGGCGTGGAGGAGGCGATCAAGGCCAAGGATGCAGCGCTCTTCGCCGAGCGGTTCGACGCGCTGACAGCCACCTGCAATACGTGCCACCACGCGGAGCGCGTCCCGTTCGTCCACGTCAGGCCACCGACGACGCGCACGTCCCCCGTGGGTCCTCTCCCGGCGGACGCGGGTGCCCCGTGAGATGAGCATTCCGTTATCCATCGTGCTGTTCGTCGTCGTCGAACGCCGATCGGGCCGGAGCCTGCTCGCGCCGGCCCACCGCCTCCGAGATCTGTCGCCCCGCCGCGGGGTCTGGTACCGTGGGCGCCGATGTCGTCGCCCTCCACCGCCCTGCGGTTCGTCCCTGCCGCCCTCTTCGCCATGACGTCGCTCGGAGGCACGCAGGCCGAGGCGGCCCCGCCCGATCAGGCGCGCAAGGCCGCGTGCGCGGCCGCGTTCGAGGAGGGCCAGGAGCTCGAGAAGGCCGGCCGCCTGGTCGAGGCGCGCGGGAAGTTCGTCGCGTGCAGCGCCGCGGATTGTCCGGCCGTCGTGCGGGACGAATGCACGACCATGCTCCCGCGCGTCGAGTCGAGCCTGCCCACGATCGTGCCGGGCCTGCGCGACGCGACGGGCAACGACGTCGTCGACGCCGAGGTCACGCTCGACGGGAAGGTCCTCACGAAGACCCTCGACGGCCAGCCGATCGCGGTGAACCCGGGGCCCCACACGCTCCGGTTCGCCGCGCCGGGCGCCCCGCCGGTCGAGCGGCAGGTCGTCGTGCGCGTCGGCGAAAAGAATCGCGTGATCACCGTCGATCTGGAGGCGAGCGTGAAGGACGCGCCCCGGGACCAGGACAAACCCACGGAGGCCGGGCAGGGCACGTCGGGGAGACGCGTGGCGTCGTACGTGCTCGGCGGGCTCGGGGTCGTGTCGCTCGGGGCCTTCGCTTATCTCGGGGCCACGGGGAAGGGGGAGCTCGATACGCTGAAGGAGACCTGCGGCAGGACGCAGAGCTGCGCCTCCGCGGACGTCGACGCCGTGAAGACGAAGCTCCTCCTCGCGGACGTCTCGCTCGGCGTGGGGCTCGCCTCGCTCGGCGTCGCGACGGCGCTGTTTTTCACGAGCGGCAGCGAAAAGAAGGCCGCCACGTCGGCCGTGGTCCGCCCGCTCGTCGCGCCTCTCCCGGGCGGAGGCGCGGCGATGCTCTTCGGGACGTTTTGAGTCGGATTCAGAACGAGCCGCCGCCGAAATCGTCGAGCTCGATCGGCTCCTGGAGGCCCTGGAGGTAGAAGCCGATGCGCCCGCCGGACGTGCCCATCGGCGCGGCGGACGCGTCCCACGTCCCCACGAGCGCGCCGTTCACGAAGACCTCGACGCGCCCGTCCTCGTAACCTCGCGCCCCGATCGTGTCGTCGTCCTTCAGCACGAGCGGGACGGCGGCGCCGACCGCGGTCCAGTCGCCGTTCACGCAATAGGTGACCTCGACCTTGGGCGCGCCGCTGAATCGATTGAAGCTGACGAGCACGGCGTCACATTCGCTCGGATGTCCCTGGTTGCGCAGGATGAGCACGATCTCCTCCTCGGACCCCGTCAGCTTGTCGATGTTCACGAAGACCTCCTGCCGGGGGCCGAAGGGCTGGCTCCAGATCGCCGCCTGCGGATACGGGTCCGTCGGCATGAGGTCGCCGCTGTAGACGATGTACGAGCCCGGCTCCGTGAGCTCCCAGCTCGGGCCCGGGTCCTCGCCCGCGCCGTCGAATTCGTCGAGGATGTCCGTCGCAGGGAAGGGGAGCCCGGCCATGCCGCCCGCGCCGCCGGTTCCACCGGCGCCACCCGCGCCACCCGCGCCGCCCGCGCCGGTCATGCCTCCCATGCCTCCCGTGCCTCCCATGCCTCCGACGCTCGACGAGCTCGTCGTTCCCCCGTCCGGCGCGCCGGTGAGGCCGTCGAACGACGAGGTCAGGTAACACGCGGAGCCGAGGAGGGCGCCGGAGACAGCGAGCAAGCCGGTGAGCAGGTTCGTCGAAGCCATGGGTCGAGGATACCCCGATCCCCGGCCGTACATCCACCGATGCTTACGGCCTCGGAGGCAAAGCGTTCGCCTCGAGCCACGCGAACGCCTCGCCGAAGACCCGCTCGGCGTCCCCCATCTGGCCGTGCCTGGCGCCCGGCATTTCGAGGTACGTGGAAGGAATCCCGGCTGCCTGGAGCTCGGCGGCGGCCTGCTGCATGCGCGCCGTGACGTCGAGCTCGCCGCTCACCATGACCGCGCCCCGCACGTGCCGGAGCCGCGCCGCCGAGGGCTCCGTGGGCGCGCCGATGAGGATGAGCCGCGAATACCGCGCGGGCCATTGCTCCGCGAGCCGCTCGCCGAGGAACGCCCCCTGCGAGTGGCCCACGAGCACGAGATCCGCCGCCGCGCCGCCGCTCGCCTCGAACGCGGCCCGGACGCGGGCGTCGAGTTTGTCGAGGTTGAACGAATGTCTGCGCAAGGTGCCCGCCTCGTCGCAGGGGATGTCGCCGCGGACCGCAAGGATGCCGCCGTGCTCGCTCGCCGCGAACTGGAAGGCCTGCACGTCCCCGACGCCGGCCGAGCACATCCCGTGCAGGAAGAGCATCTTCGGGTTCGCGCCGTCCGGGCCGGGTACGGCGAAGCCCGAGAGGTCGTCGGGGATGTTCACGTCGTAGACCTCGACCGGCAGCGCGAGGCGTTTTTGCGTGGCGATCGGCCGGATCGCGGCGAGCGCCTGTTCGTCCCGGCCGCACCCCGCGGCGGCGGCGGCGAGGCCGGCGAGGAGCACGAGGCGGCGGAGCGTCTTGCCCATGCCTGCTTCGTGGGGGAGGCCCGAGCTCGTCGCAATGGGGGAACGAGGGAGCTACGGGCGGATCGTATTTCGTCTTTTCCGGATCAGGCGCCGTCCACGCGGGACTGGAAGAGGCCGTTCATGTATTCGACGAGGAGGCGCTCGCGCAGAGGGGGCGGCAGGTGGTTCAGGACCTCGCTCACGGCCGCCATGCGATCGGGCAGGCTCGCGCCCGCGATCCCGGTCGCCGCCATGGCCTCGCGGAGGATGTGGCCGAGCATCGGGGGATCGAGCTTCTCGAGGTCGAGCGAGGCGAGCGCGCCCCGCAGGGCCGAGAGGTCCCCGCCGGGCGGCGGGAGCTTCCGGGCGATCACCACGCATTCGCCGAGGTCCCGGAGCAGATCGTCCGCGAGGTCGAGGGCCCTCCGGTTGAGCGAGAGGTGAATGTTCTCTTTGGACGAACCAAAGCCGAGCTGGGGCTGGACGAACCAGCCGCGGGCCTTCATCTCGTCGATGACGTGGAAGACGCTGACCTCGTCGGAGGTGAAGGCGACGAGGTTCATCTCGGGCCGCGCGAGGAGGCGCAGGCCGGGGATGGCCCCGATGCCGTCCACGATCTTGCGCGTCGCGGCGAGCATGCTGCGGGCGAGCTCGAGGTACCCCTCGTCGCCGAAATGGTGGAGCACGGCCCAGCAGGCGGCGAGCGGCCCGGCGGATTTCGTGCTCTGCACGGTCGAGTTGATCACGGTGTAGCCCGACCAGGACGCGCAGGCATAAAACTGGTGGCGCCGGAGGTCCTTGTTCTTGTGGAGGAGCACCGAGGCGCCCTTGGCGGCGAAGGCATACTTGTGGAAATCCATCGAGATGCTGGTGACGCCCGGGACCTGGAAGTCGAAATCGGGCACGGGCGCGCCGAGCCTGCGGAAGTACGGCAGGAGGAACCCGCCGATACACGCGTCGACGTGGAGGAGGAGGTCCTTTTCGAGGGCGAGCGCGCCGAGCTCGCGGATGGGGTCGACGACGCCGTGCGCGTAGGAGACGGCCGAGCCGACGAGCAAGATCGTGTTCGGCCCGATCGCCTCGCGCATGGCCGTGACGTCGGCCTTGAACGTGGCGGGATCGACGGGCACGCTGACGAGCTTCATGTCGAGGTAATGGGCGGCCTTGTGAAACGCGGCGTGCGCCGTCTCGGGGACGATGAGCTCGGGCTCCCGGATGCCCCGCGCCTCGCGGGCGTGGTCACGCGCCGTCTTCACGGCGAGCAGGATGCTCTCGGTGCCGCCGCTCGTGAACGAGCCCGCGACCTCGTCGTCGCCGCCGAGGTGCGCCGCCGCGATGGAGACGACGTCGTTTTCGAGGACGAGCGTGCTCGGGAAGACCGTGGGATCGAGCGCGTTCTCCCCGAGGTACATGGTGTAGGCGCGGTGAATGACGCTCTCGGCTTCGGGGCCGGGATCGTAGACGTACGCGAAGGTGCGGCCGTCGCGCCAGGGCATGTCGTGGGCGCGGAACGCGGCGAGTTTTTCGAACAGCTCGTCTCTCCCGAGGCCCTTCGCGGGGATCTTCATCGTGGCTCCTTGTCCGCCGTCATGAGGCACGCGGCCGGGCCCTCGTGTCAAGCGGGCTCTATCGGCTAAGATGCGCGCGTGATGCTGACGATCGATCCCCACCCGTTGCTCGAGGCCGCCGCGTTCACGACCACGTTCCCCGCGCCGCTCGGCGAGATCACGACCCCCGAGAGCGTGCGCGTGTTGCTCACGTCGGGCGCGACGGCGCCGCTGTCGGCCGACGAGGCGGTCCGCTCGGCCGTGCGGGATCTCCTGCGGCACGGCGGGTACAAGCCGACGGGCCGAGGCAAGCCGTCGTCGGAGTACCTCGTCCGCGCGGTGGGCGAGGGGGCGCTCGGCGCGATCAACGCGGCCGTGGATACGTGTAACGCCGTCTCGTTGCACAGCGGCCTGCCCATCAGCGTGATCGACCTCGACCGCGCGACGGCGCCGTTTCGGATCGGGATCGCGAAGCCGGGGGAGAAATACGTGTTTAATGCCTCGGGGCAGGAGATCGACCTCGCCGGGCTGCTTTGCCTCTTCGACGCGGAGGGTCCGTCGGCGAACGGCGTGAAGGACGCGCAGCGCACGAAGACACACGCAGGGACGCGGCGCACGCTCAGCGTTCTCTGGGGCACGCGCGCGCTCCCGGGTCGCGCGCGGGAAGCCTCCGCGTGGTATCGTCGATTGCTGGAGGAGGCGGGGGCGACGACGGAGGTCGTGACCGAATAGAGGCCGGCTATCGCGGCGCCTCGCTCGCGGGGATCCAGAAGCCGCCGCTCTCGTCGGGCAGGGCGAACACCGATTTGGGGAGCACGTTCGTCCAGCCCGCGATGGTCTCGAGCACGAGGATCTCGGCGCCGGCCTCGATGACGCCGATGGGCCGCTCCTTGTCGTCGCGCCGGAACCGGACGGGGATGTCCTTCGACGCGCGGGCGACACGCGGCGGCGGATCCATGACGAGCTGCGCGCCGGCGACGCTCGTTTCGGGTGGGATGTATTGATCCATCATCTCGCCCTTGGGTAATGCGGTGAGGTTTTCCGAGCGCATCCAGCCGTCGATGGCGAGGTCGGCGCGGAGCTTTCCGTGGACGAACGATCCGCTGGTCTCGGTGCTCCAGAAGAGCTTCACGTCGGCGGTCGTCAGGCGGAGCGTGTACACGACGTTGCCTGCGGGGCCGTCGAGGATGTCGATGTCCTGGCCCTTGGCGAGGTAGCCGCGTCCATTGCCGGGCACCTCGACGGGGATGGGCTTGCCGCGCTGGAGCGCGAGGGCGTCACAAGGGGCCGTGATCGCGGCAGACTGCCCATTCGTGCCGAAAATGGGCATCTCGACCGTGACGACCCCGACCTTCGCCCCGGTGATCTTGAGCTTCTGCGCGGTCGCGATGGAGACGTGGCCCGGGACGATCGGGATGTCGCGACCGCTCCAGACCGGGATGGCGTTCGTCGCGACGTACCCTTCGAGCCGGAAGGAGGGCTCGCTCGTGCGGGTGGTGATCTTCGAGCGCTGAATGGCGGGATCCGGCGGGATCTCGCTCATCGACATGGGGACGAAGCCGCCCTGGAAGCTCGCGATGGCCCGGCCGCCCTCGGGCCTGTCGTAAAGCAAGGTGCCCTTCGCGAGCGGAGACGTGCCTTTGATGACGCAGTTCGGCCCCGTCACGCCAATCGTGGTCGGAGCCGGCGGTGGCGGCGGCGGGGGAGGCGGGGGAGGCGGCGGCGGTGGCGGCGGCGGCGGCGGTGGCGGCGGTGGCGGCGGCGGCGGTGGCGGCGGCGGGGGCGGCGGCGGCGTGCTGGCCGTCGTCGGCTGCGACGTGGCCTTCGTGGTGCCCTCGGGCCGCGTGTCGTCGAAGGCCCCATCCGTCGGACGCCATTGCCCCGTCCGCGGCTCGGTCGGGGTGCAGGCGAGGGGAGCGCCGAGCGTGACGCAGGCCGCGCCGAGGACGGCGGCGGTGACCGACGAGCGCAGGAGACCTGGGCGGCGAGGGCAGGGAGGCATGGCTGGCTTATAACACGATCCGACGGGCGCGGATCTCTCCACGAACCGCACCGACCCACCAACCCGGAGTCACGCTTGACGCCTCGGGCCGGCACTCATTACGCTCGGCGAATGACGTCCTCCTTGCGATCTTCGAGCTTCCTCCTGTGCCTCGCCGCGTTCACCTCGGCCACGGCCGCCTCCGCGCGCCCATTCCGGGTGAACGACATCCCAAACGGCGCCAAATACGGCTGCTTGAACTGCCACGGCGACAACAACGCCAGCTACAACACCGATTTCGGGGGCGACGCGCGCCTCCACCTCGTGGGCGCCGTGTCCGTGCAGCAGCAGAACGTGGACTGGGCGCCGCTCTGCCCCATCGATTCGGATCGGGATGGGTGGACGAACGGAGAGGAGCTCGGCGACCCCGATTGCACGTGGAAGAAGGGGGACCCGGATCCGATGGGCTTCATCTACAACCCCGGCAACCCCGACAACCACCCGCCGCCCGTCTGCGGGAGCGGTGAGCTCGAAGGCGGCGAGGCGTGTGACGGGGATCTGTTCCTGGTGACCGATTGCGCGGAGATCGGGGCCGGCGAAGGAAAGCTCGGCTGCACGGACGATTGCAAGCTCGACGACTCGGCTTGCAGCCAGCCGCCCGGCTCGGTGCCCGACCTGGGCGGCGATGGAAGCGCGGACGAGGCCGGCGGATGCAGCGCCGCGCCGGGGCAGGGGCGGGGGCTCGGGGGCCTCGTGGCGGCGATCGGGGGGCTCTTCGCGGCGGCGGCGCTCCGCAGGAAGAACCGGCGCTAGGCGAAAAACTCAGAATCGAGCGCCGAACGAGAACCCCACGGCGCCGGGGCCGAGGGCGGGCACGAGGGCGATGTCTTGCAGGCCCGGCGTCTCCCGGCGCTTGGGCCCCTTGTCGTCCTTCTTGCGCGGGGGGCCGAGGCGTGGTTCGTCGAAGTAATACAAAAGGAACGCGAGGGCACCCAGGCCCGCGGCCGCGTTGAGCGCCACGGTCGCGTACGTACGATAATCGATGTACTCGGCCCGCTGTTCCAGGTAATCGTCACGCTCGTCCGCGTCGATGGACGCCTGCACGAGTTTTCGGTACTTATCGTTGGCATCCTGGCCTGCGCCCGACGCGTACATGGCCATACCAATGCCGCCCGCGGCGCAGGCGGCCCCCGCGCCGATCAGCACGAACGAGGTGATACGCTGGCGGGTGCGGTCGAGGTTCGCCCGCACGTTTTCGGCCTTGCCCCGGGCGAGATCGAGCTCCGTGGTGAAGGTGTTGAAGCCGTTCAGGCTGACGTTGAGCGTCCGGACGCCGGCCTCGATCTCGAGCGGCGCTTGCAGCGGCAAGGCCCCCTTGGGCAAACCGTCCACCGTGACCGACGCGCCCGTCGGCCCCGTGATCGAGACGAACGCGGGCATTTCGCGCAAGGGCACGTCGAGCGCCGTCATGCGACCCTGCATGGCGGGCACCTCGCGCTCCTCGGGATAATACCCGGGCGCCTGGACCAGCACCTTGTGTTTGCCCGGCGTGACCTCGATCGCCTCGAGCGGGCGCGGCGGGCCGCCGTCGATCGAAATCGTCGCGTCCTCGACCTGCGTGGTGATGGAGATCTGCGTGGAGAGGTCCTCCACCGGCGCGGGCGCGCTCTGCACCTCGGGCGGCAAACGCGCGAGGATCGCCTCGACGTCCTTGATCGCCGCGTCGGCGTCGCCGCGGCGCTTGCCCGTCGTGTCCGCGGCCAGATAGCGGCGATAATAGTCGGCCGCGAGGCGCAAATTCTGTGCTTTGCCGTCGTTTCCGTATTGCTTCCGGTACGCCTGCGCGATGGAGAAGAGCAGGCCGGGGCGTGACGTGAGCGCGTAGGCCTGCTCGAAGGCGCGGACGGCGTTCGCGTAATTGCCTTTTTCGTATTCCCGCGCGCCGGTCTCGAAATAGGCGCGCGCCTCGGGGGAGTCGATGTCCGCGGGCCCCGCGAAGGAGGGCCCCGCCCCGCACGTGAGGGCAGAGAGGACGAGCGCCGCAAAAAAACGTTTCATCGCGCGGCCTCCTTGCCGAGATAGAGGAGGAGCTTCGGGCCCTCGGCGACGAGGAGATCCTCGATGCCGTCGCTGTTGGCGTCGATCGCGAGCAGCGCCTGGCCGCCCGGGAACGCGTCGAAGGGTTCGCCGCTCGGGAGCGGGAACTTGCGGCCCCCGTCGTTGCCCATGTCGAGCAAGTAGAGCCCTCGCCGCGTGAGCACGGCGAGCTCCAGGGCCGCGTCGTCGTCGAGGTTCAGGAACGCGAAGTCCGCGATCCCCTGGATTTCCTGGCTGGCGTTGCTGTCCACCGACGTGTCGTCGTCTTCTTTGAGGAGCGCGTCGGGGAACCCGATGAGGGTCCGTCGATCCTCGTCGAGCGTATCGCCTTCGCCGTCGTTCCAGTAGATGACGATCGCGCTCCGCGGCCGATTCTCGTCATTCTGGCTTTGGGTGTCCGAGAGGAGGACGACGTCGCGCCGCCCATCGCCGTCGACATCAACGACGAGCGACGGGGCGTCGAACGGATCAGGGCTCGGCAAGATGAGCTTCTCCGGTATGACGTCGGGCGGGGAAGACGCCTCGAAGCCCGTGTTCGGATCACGCGTGACCATCCGGAGGCCGTGGCTCCCGCTCCCATTCGATCCCCCGAGGAAGAGCCCGAGCGCGTCGTGAACCGGGCTGACATTCACCGGCGCGATCAGCATGCTGCCGTTCGTGGCGAGTGAATCGAGGACACGCTCGGACGAGCCGTCCCGGCGGCATCCCGCGAGCCAGATTTCGCTGAGCGTGCCCGCGACGATCGTCGCAGTGGCATGGGTGGGCTCGGACGAGCTCCTCGGGCCCTCCGGCGCTTCGCAGGCTTCGCGGCCGAAGCGTGAAACGGCGATCTGCGTCGGCATCTTGGCCGTGGGCGGGAGCGGACTGGGCGGTTCCTTGATGGTGAGCGGCGCGAGGAGCCGTCGCCCGACATTGCCCTCGATGATCGTGAGGGGTTTCCTCCCGCTCATCGGGGAGGTGGAGAGGACCACGAGATCGTCGAGCAGATCGGGCGCTCCAAGGGCGTTTTCCCCTTTCACGCGGCCCGCGGCGATGTGCTCGAGATCCTGAAACTCCCCGAGGGAGAGGGGCGCATCGGGCACGGCGAGCGGGCGGCCGAAGAGCACGAGCAGCTCGTGCGGAGGCGGCTTATCTTTCATTGTGTCGGGCGGAGTCGGCGGCTTGTACGAGAAGACCGCGTCGTCCACCGAGTCGCCGTCGAAATCGCCGACGGCGAGCTCGCCGACGAACTCCTCCACCGGCACGGTGAACGTATTGAGCTCGCCCCCCTCGACGCGGCTCCACACGTCGAGCAGGGTCTGCCCCTCGCGCGCCGCGAGGATGTCCGGGAGCCCGTTGCCATTGAAGTCGCCGATGACGGCGCGGGACCAGCTCACCTCGGACGCGTCGATGCAGCTCTTCGTGTAGCTCTCCTGTACCTGGTACGGGTTGTACAGGACGCCGCGCTCGTCGACCACGTCGAGCGCTCCGTTGCCGTCGAGGTCCCCCACGGCGAGTGGCTTGTCGGCGAGGACGCGGCCTCCGCAGTTGCCCGACTCGACCACGACCGCCGGCGGGTCCGCGGCCTCCGTGAACGTGCCGCTGCCGTTGTTCTGGAGGAAGCGGAGGTACCGATTGCCGCCATTGTCCACGGTCCCGACGAGCAGGTCGTCGTCGCCGTCCGCGTCGGCGTCCGCGAAAAACGCGCCGGCCCAGGGGGAGTTGCCGGGCGGGAACGGGATCGTGATCTCTTTTGGATCTTCCGCGAGCTTGCCGGATTCGCCGCAGGAGAGGAGGATGACGCTCGCGAACGACTCGACCTCGAACGCGACGACCGGGCATTCCGAGCCGCTCTTCGTGTTCACGGAGACGGCGACGGCGCCCGTCAGTTCGCCAGCCCATTTTTCCGGCTGCACCCCGCCGACCTTCGTGGAGACGGGCGTGTTGTTTGCGCCGATTACGATCGTGTCGAGGGTGGTTTGTCCGTCCTCCGAGATGAGCGCGAGCAGCGTGGTTTCGTTCTTGATCCGGCCGAGGGGGACGACCTGCCTCGTGTCGCCGTCCACGTCCCCGGAATGGTAACTCCTCGGCTTCAACGTGCGGTTGCCCTGCCCCGTCAGCACGCCGAGCGCGTCGCCGAGGTTCAGGACGAGATCCGAGGCGCCGTCCGCGTCGAGGTCGCCGATCGCCGGCAAGCGCCGGTCGTTCGGCACCGTGAGGGTCCGGTCGATGAGGCCGTTCGTCTCGAAAAACAGGATGTCGAGCGAGCTGTCGCCGAGGGCCACGGCGTCGTGACGCCCGTCGCCGTCGAAGTCGCCGCCGAGCAAGCGGCGCACGCCGCCGCCGCCGATGGAGAGGGCGGGGAGGGAGAGACCACCACGTTTATGGCAAATGCCGTCGATCCCGCAGCCGAACCCGTCCGGACAACGCACGTCCGGATCGTCGCTCACGTTGCAAACCCAGCGGCACATCGCGCCGCAGCGGTTCCTGGAGACCACGGCGCCGTCCTCGCCCGCGTCCACGTCGCCGTCCACGCCGGCGTCGGGCACCGGGTTGCCGTCGCAGTCTTCCCCGGCTTCGTCCTCGATGACGCGGTTGCCGCAGACGTTCTTGTCGATGTCCGGCAAATTCAGGCAATTGGCCAGCGAGAGGAGGGCCACGGAGGCGGCGAGGCCGGCCGCCGCATGCCGGCGCAAGCTAATACTCGAGTTCCCCACGATCCTTCACCGTCTTCGCCGTCCCGGCCGGCCGGGGCGGGGCGGCCGCCTTCTCCTTGTCCAGCGTGATCGGGATCAAAATGTTGTGGTTGGGCTCGACGGAGACCGATTTCGATTGATGGTTCTTCGCCGAGAAGGTGAGCTCGACGGGCGTGTCGCCGCGCGGAATTTTGAAAGGGCCGGGCGCGACGCCGAGCTTGCGTTCGCCGAGGTGAACCTCGACGTTCTCCGGCGTCGCTTGCACGCGAAGCTCGATCTCGACGGGCGCCTCCGGGACGACCGTGGGCTCGGGCGGGGGCAGCGCAGGGAGCGTGGGCGGCGGCGGGGGCGGCGGGAGCGGCGGATTCGCGGCCACGGCGTCCGGCCCGCCCCGCGACATGTAGAGCATGGCCACGACGATCCCCGCGACGAACAGGCCCACGCCGAGGGCCACGACGAGGACCTTGGAGCGGCGACTCGGCGTGGCGTCCGGCGTGGACCGGAGCGTCTCCTTCGCCCCATCGACCGAGGGCGACCCCGTGGTCGCGGGCGCCACCTCCGGCTGCATCATCGTCGTCGCCTGCGAGAAGATGGCTTGCTCGGCGGGGGTCAAGTTCGGCCGGGATTCAACGCGGGGGAGCTTCTCGCTCGAGCGCGTGGCGACGGAGGGCACCTCGATCCCCGCGGCGCGCGCCGCCTCGACGACCGCGTCGATCGCCGCCGTCACCGACGGCGGGCGCTCGGCCGGATCCTTCGCGAGCATCCGCAAGACGGGCGCGTCGAGGGCCGCGCCGAGCTCCGGACAAACCGAAGACAGCGCCGGCGGAGGTGTCTGGACCTGCTGCATGAGCACGTCCATCACGTCGTCCCCGAGGAACGGCGGTTGTCCCGTGAGCACGGCGTGGGTCATCACGCCGAACGAATAGATGTCCGTCCGGTGGTCGACCTGCTTGCCGCGGCATTGCTCGGGCGACATGTAGAGCGGCGTGCCCATGGGCGTGCCGGTGCGCGTCTTGTGGCCCTGCGATTCGCCGAGGAGCTTGGCGATGCCGAAATCGAGGAGCTTGGGGAAGACCGAGCCGTCCTCGTCGAAGACCAGGTAGACGTTCTCCGGCTTGAGATCGCGGTGGGCGATGCCGGCGGCGTGCGCCGCGTCGAGGGCGCGGGCGACCTGCCGCAGGATGGGGAGCGCCTCGGCGGGACGGAGCCGGCCCCGCTCGCGGATGTAGGCCTCGAGGGTCGAGCCCTCGAGCAGCTCCATGATGTAATACTGCCGCCCGTCGTCGAGCTTGCCGAACGAGAAGATGTCGATGATGCCGCGGTGGCGGATCTGGTTGACCGCCCTCGCCTCGGCGATGAACCGCGAGACCATCACCGGGTTGTGCGAGTATTGCGGGTTCAGGACCTTGATCGCCGCGGATTTGCCGATGACCGGGTGGATCGCGGCGTACACCGCGCCGAACCCACCCTCGCCGATCTTGCGTTCGATGCGGTATTCTCCGACGATCCGGCCAGGCTCGAGCTCGAGCGCCGAAGCAGGGATCGCGTCGTCGGGGACGAGCGAGCTGCCGTCTGCAGGGCAGGCGGCTACGTCGCCCGAGTAGATGGCGAGGCAAATAGGACAGGTGGCCATGCGGCGCTCGGCGGCAGCCTACACCACGCAGGGGCGCGAGTAGAAGCCCGAAGGCACGAAACGTACGCCTTGACAGGAAGCATGTGGGGTCGTTCGCTTCGCCGGGCATGGAAGCCGCGTCCCGGTTCGTCTCGGAGGGCCTCGCGCGAGCGCTCGAGCTCGTGGTGCCCGCGCTCGACATCCTGCGTGGGCGCCCGGATTCCAAGGAGCCACCCGACTTCTGCGATACGCGCGGGTTCACGGCGTTCCTCTCGTCGCTCTCCGACGACGAGCTCGCCCGCTGCGAGGCCGAGGGGCTCGCGGCGCGCCTGCCCGCGCTCCCGGGCGCGCCGCCGTCGCTCGTCTCGCTCGGGCGCGCGGCGCTCGTCGTCTCGGCGCTGCCCGAGCGGCTCACGAGGGAGACGGGGACACGGCTCGAACAACAAAAGTCGGTCTCCGCGCGGAAGAAGCGGCAGCTCGAGGCCTTGCTCGACGCGGTGAGGCCGATGGCGCGGAGGGCGCGGCGCATCGTGGACGTGGGGGCGGGGCGAGGGCACTTCACGCGCCTCGCGGCGGAGATGTTCGAATGTGAGGCGCTCGGGATCGAGCGCGAGCCGCGGCGCGTGGAGGCGGCGACGTCGCTCGGTCGAGGCTCACGCGCGAGGTTCGTCGTGCTCGACGCGCTCCGGGAGCCGCTCGTGTTCGAGCCCGACGATCTCGCGGTCGGGCTGCACGCGTGTGGATCACTCGGTGATCGGCTGGTGCTCGAAGCGGCGAAGGCGCCGTGTGACGTCGCGCTCGTGTCGTGTTGCCTGCAGAAGATCGAGGCTCCGGCGCGCGAGCCGCTCTCGGCGGCGGCGCGGGAGGCGGGGCTCGTGCTGCCGAAGGAGGCGCTCGGGTTATCGAACCTAACGGCGCGGCTCGTGGGCGTGGAGGCGAGCCTCGCGGAGATGCTCTCGGCCCGGAGAAACCGGTACGCGCTCGCGCGGCTGCTCCGGGCGAGGGGCGTCTCGATCGCGCCGGGCGAGGAGATGCGCGGCATCAACCGGCGGCGCGCGCGGGGAGGGCTCGCCGAGCTCGCGGCGCGGGCGCTCGTGCTGCGAGGGCTCGAGCCGGCGACGGCGGCGGAGATCCGCGAGCACGAGGCGGAAGGCGCGATCGAGTTCGACCGGATCCGCCGATGGACGTTGCCGCGGGCGATGCTCTCGCGTCCGCTGGAGATCGTGGTGGTGCTCGACCGCGCGGCGGCCCTCGAAGAGCGAGGGTACGCGGCGCGGATGGCCGAGGTGTTCGAGGCGGACGCGACGCCGCGGAACCTGGCGATTCTGGGGGAGGCGCCGCGGGGGGATGGGTGATTCGTGAATCGAACTCCATTCCCGCTCGGAATGCGGCGCCTTGACGTCGCCCGCCTGCGCCGCTAGCCCTAGGGAACCGCCGTGTCCATCTCGTACGACCTCGCCGCCATCGTTGCTCGGCTCGCCTTGCTCGAGCTCGCGTCCGAAGCCGCGACGACGGAGCGACAGGCGGCCGTGGCGGCGATCCTGCGCGCGCCGCGGGGAGGGCACGAGGCCGAGATCCTCCTGATTCGCCGCTCCGAGCGCGAAGGAGATCCCTGGTCGGGGCACATGGCCTTTCCGGGCGGGCGGCGCGAGCCGTCGGATCCGAGCCTCTATTACACGGCCCTGCGCGAGACGGAGGAGGAAATCGGGCTCGACCTCGCCCAGCACGCCCGCTTCCTCGCGCGGCTCGAAGACGTCCCCGCCGTGGCCCGCGCGCGTCGCGTCGGATTGACCATCACGCCGTTCGTCTTCGCCCTCGAAGAGCCGGAGCCCCCGCCCTTCATCCTGAGCGCCGAGGTCGCCGAGGTGGTATGGGCGCCGCTCGGCCCGATGGCGCGTGGTCAAACCGCCGCGAGGTACGCCTACAACTACGAAGGAAACATGCTCGATTTACCGGCGTTCGCCGTCGAGCAGCGGATCGTGTGGGGATTGACCCATCGAATGCTCGAAATGCTCTTCGAGGTCCTCCACCGCCATTAAACGTTATCGAGCGCGGGTGGGCTCGACGTCAAGCCGTATATCCGCCGTCGACCACGATCTCCGCCCCCGTGACGTACGACGTCTCGTCCGACGCGCACATCAAAATGGCCGCCGCGACCTCCCGCGGCGTGGCGAATCGCTCGAGCGGCGAGGTCTTCGCGAGCGCCGCGTACGCCTTCTGCGCGTCGCCGAGCTCCCGCACGAGCGCCTGGAAAAACGGCTGCTTCTCCCACATCGGCGTCTCGACGCCCGCCGGCAGCACCGCGTTCACCCGGATCCGGTGCGGCGCGCCTTCGAGCGCCGCCACCTTCGTCAGCATCACCACGGCGGCCTTGCTCGCGCAATACGCCCCCGCCCCCGCGCTCGCCTTCTTGCCCGAGGCGCTCGCCACGTTGACGATGCTGCCTCCGCCCGACCCGCGCATCACCCGGATCGCCCGCTGCGTGCCGAGAAAAACGCTGTCGAGGTTCACCGACACGACGCGCCGGAAATCGGCGAGCGTGGCCTCGGCGAGCGGGCCGCCCGAGGAGATGCCCGCGTTGTTCACCAGGATGTCGAGCTTGCCCCAGCCCGCGAGCACGCGGTCGAGGACCGACTCCCAGCCCGCCTCGTCCGTCGCGTCGAGCTCCAGCGCGAGCGCCTGGCCGCCGCGCGTCGCGATCCGCGTCGCCGCCGCCTCGGCCGCGGCCACGTCGATATCGGTGACCACCACGCGCGCCCCTTCCTCTGCGAAGAGCTCCGCCGTCGCCTGCCCGATGCCCGACCCCGCGCCCGTCACGAGCGCCACCTTGCCTGCGATGCGTCCTGCCATGGTGCCCCGACGCATCATCCGCGCGCCCGTGCGCCCCGTCAACCGCCGCGCGCCTCGAAAATCCGCGAGGGGCGCCCCGGACGTCCTGTTTCGTGTGGTTCCATCTCCCAGGCGCCCCCGCCTCGTGCCACCATGCCGCGCCATGACCGCCGCCCTCTCCTACACGCACGGCACGAGCGCGACGCCGCTGCTCGGCGAGACCATCGGGGAAAACCTGCGCCGCACGGTGGCGAGATTTTCGGCGCGTGAGGCCCTCGTGGCCCGCGCGCAGGGCGTCCGGATGACGTACGCCGAGCTCTGGGAGGAGACGACGCGCGTCGCGCGGGGCCTCGTGGCGTTCGGCGTCTCGCGGGGCGATCGGGTGGGGCTCTGGTCGCCGAACCGCCATGAATGGGTCGTCCTCCAGTATGCGGCGGCGCGCGTCGGCGCCATTCTGGTGAACATCAATCCCGCGTACAGGACCGCGGAGCTCGAGTATGCATTACGCAGGGCGGGCGTGTCGGTGCTCTTCGCGGCGCGGCGCTTCCGGGCGACGAGCTACGCGGACATGATCGCCGAGGTGCGCCCGCGGCTCCCGGAGCTCCGGCTCGTGATGATCCTCGACGACGACTGGAAGATGATCGTGGACGCGGGCGGGCACGTGAGCGACGACGCGCTCGCCGAGCGCGAGGCGGAGCTCTCGTTCGACGACCCGATCAACATCCAGTACACCTCGGGCACGACGGGTTTCCCCAAGGGCGCGACGCTCTCGCACCACAACGTGCTGAACAACGGCTTTTTCGTGGGCGAGGCCCTCGGCTATGGCCCGGACGACCGGGTCTGCATCCCCGTGCCGTTTTACCATTGCTTCGGCATGGTCATGGGCAACCTCGCCTGCACCTCGCACGGCGCCACGATGGTGATCCCGGGCGAGGCGTTCGACCCGCTCGCCGTGCTGGAGACGGTCGAGGCGGAGAAGTGCACCTCGCTCTACGGCGTGCCGACGATGTTCATCGCGGAGCTCGATCACCCGCGCTTCCTCGATTTCGACCTCCGCTCGCTCCGCACCGGGATCATGGCGGGATCGCCGTGCCCGGTGGAGGTCATGCGGCGCGTCGTCTCGCAGATGCACATGCGGGAGGTCACGATCTGCTACGGGATGACCGAGACCTCGCCCGTCTCCACGCAGACCGCGAAGGACGATCCCGAGGACAAACGCGTCGGCACGGTGGGCCGGGTGCACCCGCACGTGGAGGTCAAGATCGTCGATCCGCAGACGGGCGTCGTCTTGCCGCGCGGCCTGCCCGGGGAGCTCTGCACGCGTGGGTACGGCGTGATGCTCGGATACTGGGGCGACGAGGCGGCGACGCGCGCGTCGATCGACGCGGGCCGGTGGATGCACACGGGCGATCTCGCGACGATCGACGCGGAGGGGTACGTGAACATCGTGGGCCGCATCAAGGACATGATCATCCGCGGCGGGGAGAACGTGTATCCGCGCGAGATCGAGGAGTATCTGCACCTGCACCCGCGGGTGAGCGAGGCGCAGGTGATCGGGGTGCCGAGCGCCAAATACGGCGAGGAGATCATGGCCTGGGTGAGGCCGAAGCCGGGCGAGGCGGTGACGGAGGCCGAGCTCGTCGCGTTTTGCAAAGGCAAGATCGCGACCTTCAAGATTCCGCGTTACTGGAAGGTCGTGGACGAGTTCCCCATGACGGTGACGGGGAAGGTGCAGAAGTACCGGATGCGCGAGATCGCCGTGAACGAGCTCGGGCTCGAGCTCGTGTCGCGGATCGAGACCGCGTGAATCGTTCGAGGACGTTATGCCCCGGTCGTCGGCGGAAAAATTCCTGGGCAGCGGGGAAAATTTCCCTGCCTCGGCGCTGGCCGAGCGCTGGATCCGGGCTTCGATCCGCGATGGCATGTGCCATGCTTTTGGCTCCCTCGGAGATGATGGACCATGGGCACCTGGTTCCTGCGCCGGTTCTTTGCTTCGATGGCGGCGCTCTGTATCGTCGCGGCCTGCACTCCCTCACCACGATCCGTCCCGTGTTCGAACGCCGCAGATTGCGAGAGCAGGGACCCCGAGTTCCGGTACTGTCTCGAGAATCGATGCGTCGAATGTGTGAGCGATGCGAGCTGCGGAGCTCATAATGCCTGTGTCGATGGCCTCTGCGAGCGATCCTGTCGGGATGGGCGTGATTGCCCCGACGGCCAGGTTTGCACGCGGAGCGGACGGTGCTCCCGCGAATGAACGTCCCGCTCCCGAGGCGCGTACGCTCGCGGAGGCCGTTCATCGCTTCGGGCGCGATACCGTGGCATTCCAGGCCCTCGCGCCTGGGATGCGCGCCTGGAGCGACGGCCGCGGGGCCTGGGTCGCGTACACGGACACGGGGAGCGCGTGGGTCGCCGCCGGCTCTCCGCTGTGCGCGCCGGCGGAGTGGGCGCGCGTGGCGCGGGCGTTCGTGCGGGCTGCGCGCGCGGCGGGGCGGCGCGCCGGGTTTTGTGCGGTCGAGGACTTCCCCGAGGACGCATTCTTTTCGCGGTTCCTCCTCGGCCAGCAGCCGGTGTGGGATCCGCGCCGATGGGAGCGCGTGCTCGCCGGGCGGCGGAGCCTGCGCGAGCAGATTCGCCGCGCTCGCGCCAAGGGCGTACGAACGCGCGTGGTGAACGAGGACGAGCTCGCGGGTGAGCTCGGGCCGAAGGTCGCGGCGCTCGGGGCGCGGTGGCTCGCGGGGAGGCGGGGCGGGCCGCTGGGCTTCCTCCTCTCGGTGGATCTTTTTTACAGGCCGTCCGAGCGCCTTTACGTGGTCGCGGAGCGGGGCGCGCGATTGGTCGCCGTGCTCGCGGCGGTGCCGGTGCCCGGCCGATGCGGCTGGTTTTTCGAGGACATCCTCCGGGCGGACGACGCGCCGAACGGGACGGTGGAGCTCCTCGTGGACGCGGCGATGCGGTGGCTCGCGGGCGGGGCGTGCGGGCGGGTGACGATGGGGCTCGTCCCGCTCACGGGCGCGCTGCCGCGCACGTTGCGTCTCGTGCGACGTTTTGGGCGCCCCATCTACGATTTCGACGGACTGCACGCGTTTCGGGCTCGCTTCGGGCCCGAGGCCTGGGAGCCCGTGTGGTTTGCCCAGCCACGTGACGCGAAGGACATCGTCTCGTTATGGGACGTGGCCGGGGCCCTCACGGACGGTCATCCGCTTCGCTTCGCGCTGCGCGCGTGGGCGGATGGATGGCGCCGTCGTCGGGCAGCCGGGAATATTCGTGCTCCGTCAGGTGCTTGACGGCGGGGTATCTCGGCCCTGAGGGGCGCGGCGCGATACCCAATCTGGATAACGCCGTTTGGCGCACGACATATCTGTCGGAGGTAAAAACATGCCTTGACGCTGGCCTTTTCGGCACTACATCAATTCGGTGCGTTCGTTTGTGCTCAACACGCGTTTGGGGCACTACGATGACAATCCTTCGTGCGTGCTATCGAGGTATGCCCATACTTTTCATAGCGCTGGTGATGATGCTCGTCGCCAGCGATGCAATCGCAGGCGAGCGTGGTGCGGCGTCGTCCCGAGCGGACGTCGAGCTGTCCACGACCGAGTCCTTTCCTTCCCTCCAGCGAGCCATGGAGCTCGCGCGCGAGCGCGCGCCGGGCGTGGTGAGCGCGCGGGGGAACGTGGGCGTCGCGCAGTCCTCGTACGCAGGCGCGCGGCTCGCCCCGGTCGATAACCCCTACCTGGAGGTCTTCGTGGATCGTGGCCTCCAGGGCGTGACGAAGGACGCGCAGATCCAGGCGAACCTGTGGGTCCCGCTCGAGCTGTCCGGGCAACGGTCGCGCAGGATCGACGAGGCGGACGCGCTCGTCGCCTGGCAAAAGACGCTGTTCGAGGCGACGCAGCTCTCGGCGGAGGGGGAGGCCGTGCGCGCCTACGGGGCCGCGCTCGTCGCGGCCGCGCGGGTGCGCACGATCGAAGGGCTCGTGGCCGACGCGGCCGCAGAGGCGGAGCTGTACCAGCAGCGCCGCGAAGCCGGCGACGCGACGCTGCAGGAGGAGAAGCTCGCGAGCATGGAGCACGCGCGTTACGAGGTGGTGCTCGCGGAGAGCCGCGGGGATCTCACGCGCGCGCTCGTCGAGCTCGCCCGCGCGACGGGACGCATGTTCTCCCCGCCCGACGGCTCCTCCGCCATGCCCCCCATCCCGGGCGAGACGTACGCCGGAGCCGGCGCCGCGCGGGTCGCGGAGGCGTCGCCCCACGTGACCGCCTCGACGCAGGAGGCGAACTTTCACGCGCGAGCTCGCGAACGCGCGGCGATCGAGGCCCACCCGCCGGTGAACTTCATCGTCAGCGCCGGACGTGGCGACTTCGGCGAGGCGCGCTTCGGCGGCGGCGTCGCGTGGACCTTCCCGGTCGCGCGGCGCAAGCAAGCCGAGGTGGCCCGCGCCGACGCCGAGCGAACGCGCGCGCTGGCCGAGGCCGAGGTGAAGCGGCGCCTCGTCGCGCAAGGCCTCTCGGGCCTCGCGCTCGAGCGCGCCCAGGTGCGCCGCGCCCGCGAGGTGATCGACACGACCGCCCTGCCCGCGGCGCAAGCGTCGGCGGACGCGGCCGTCGCGATGAAGACCGCGGGCAAGGGGGAGATGCTCCTGGTGCTCACCGCGCGTCGTGACCTCGCGCTTTTGCGGTTGCGCCGCCTGGAGCTCATCGCCCGGGAGTGGGCCATCGTCGGCGACATCGTCGCCTTGACCGGAGATTTGCCGTGACAGACGAGACGAACCCGAACGACGAGGGCTTGGAGACCCCGCTCACCCCGGAGGAGGGTGTCTCCGACGACGAGACCCAGCCGCGGGCCCCGAAGCAGGAGGGAAGGCCGCGCTGGGCGCGCTGGGGCATCGCCGCCGGCCTCTCCGCGCTCGCCGCCGCCGGCCTCTTCGCCTGGCTGCGTGGGGGCGACACGGAGACGGACGTACCCGTGACCAAGGCCGACGTCCCGCACGTCGAGGGCAAAGCCATCGTGTTCTCGAAGGCGTTCAGCGATCGCGCCGGGATCGTGACCGAGCCCGTGCGCCTCGCGCCCCTCGTGCCGCGCCTCAAGGTCGTCGGCACCGTGGGGTTCGACCCGGCGCACGTGTCCGCGGTGGGGACGCGGATCCCCGGGCTCGTGCGCACGCTGCGAAAGGTCGAGGGCGACAGCGTGAAGAAGGGCGACGTGCTCGCCGAGATCGAGAGCGCGGAGCTCGGGGAGGCGCAGGCCGGCGTGGCCGTGGCGAACGCGCACCGGAAGGCGGCGTCGATCAACGAGAAGCGCGAGCGCGACCTCGCCGAGCGTGGCCTCACCACGGCGCGCGAGCACGAGGTCGCGACCGCGACGCACGAGGAGCAGCGGGCGGTCCTCGAGGCCGCGCGGCAGCGCGTGATCGCCATGAGCGGATCCCCTGGCGGTCCGTTCGGCGTGTACATGCTCCGCGCGCCGCTCGAGGGCACCGTGGTCGAGCGGCACATCTTCGCGGGCCAGTCCGTCGACGCCCACCTCATCGCCTTCCGCGTCGCCAACCTCGATCACCTCTGGGTGGAGCTCTCGGTCTTCGAGAGCAACGTCGACGCGATTCGCAAGGACGATCCCGTGGAGATCACGCGCGTTGGCGGTGATCCCATCCCCGGCCGCGTGGCCCATGTCGGCGAGGTCGTGGATCCCGTGTCACGCACGGCGGAGGTCCGCGTCGCGGTTTCGAACACGGAGCGCAAGCTCCGGCCGGGGCAATCCGTGACCGCGATCATCCAGGCGTCCGGCCCCTCGCGCACGATGCTCACCGTGCCCATGACGGCCGTCACGTACATCGACGGGCGGCCGACGGTGTTCCTCGCCGAGAGCCCCGAGCGGGTCGTGCCGACCCCGATCGAGCTCGGCCCGGACGACGGAAAGAACCAGGGGGTCACCGCGGGCCTGTCCGAGGGGCAGGTGGTCGTCAGCCGCGGCGTCTTTGCCCTGAAGAGCGAGCTTTACCGGTAAAATCATGCTGTCACGAATCGTCCTCGCCTCGATTCGCCTGCGGGCGCTGATGCTCGTCCTCTTCGCGCTCCTGCTCGGGGCGGGGGCCGTGGCCGTGCGCGCGCTCCCCATCGACGCGATGCCGGACGTCTCGACGATCCAGGTCTCGGTGCTCACGAGCGCCTCGGGCCTCTCCGCCGTCGAGGTGGAGCGGACCGTGACGATTCCCATCGAGAACGCGCTCAACGGCGTGCCTGGCGGCGCCGAGCTGCGCAGCGTCTCGCGCGGGGGGCTCTCGGCCGTGACGGTGGTGTTCGCCGACGGGACGGACGTGTGGTTCGCGCGCCAGCTCGTGCTGGAGCGGCTGCGCGCCGTGGAGCGCGAGCTGCCGCCCTCGGCGGGCACGCCCGAGCTCGGCCCGGTGTCCTCGGGGCTCGGCGAGATCTTCCAGTTCGTCGTGCGCAGCTCGCAGCATACGCCGATGCAGCTCCGGACGATGCTCGACTGGGAGATCGTACCGAAGCTGCGCAGCGTGCCGGGCGTGATCGAGGTCAACACGATGGGCGGGGAGCTCAAGCAGTTCCAGGTCGTCGTGGATCGCGCGCGCCTGAAGGCCCACCACATGACCGTGGAGGACGTGCTCGCGGCCCTGCGCAGCGCCAACGTCAACGTGGGCGGCGGCTACGTCGAGCGGCGCGAGGAGTCGTTCACCGTGCGCGGCCAGGGCATGCTGCGCGACGAGCAGGATGTCGCCAACGTGGTGCTCCGCGCGGACGCCGACGGCGCGCCGGTGCTCGTCAAGCACGTCGCGGACGTGCAGATCGGCGCGGCGCTGCGGTACGGCGTGATCACCCACGGCGGCGAGCGCGAGGCGGTCACGGGCATCGTGATGATGCTCCTCGGCGAGAACAGCCGCGAGGTCGTCGCCGACGTCGGCGCGCGGGTGAAGGAAATCGAGAGGGAGCTGCCGCCCGGGGCGACGATCGAGGTCGTCTACGATCGCGCCGACTTCGTGGGCCGCACGATCGGCACCGTCTTGAAGAACCTCGTCGAGGGCGTGATCGTCGTGACGATCGTGCTCGCGCTTTTCCTCGGCACGTTGCGCGGCGCGCTCGCGGTGGTGCTCGGGATCCCGGCGGCGATGACGATCGCCTTGTTCGGCATGCACCTCTTCGGCGTGACGGGGGATCTCATGTCGCTCGGCGCCATCGATTTTGGCTTCCTCGTGGATGGGCCGATCGTGATGCTCGAGGCGGTCATCGCGTCGGTGGCGGGGAAGAAGCTCGCGGGCAACGCGAAGGCGCGGACGTACGCGGAGGCGGCGCAGGGGGTGGCGCGCCCGGTCGCGTTCGCCGTGGCGATCATCATGCTCGTCTACGTGCCCTTGCTCTTCCTGGAGGGCATCGAGGGCAAGATGTTCCGGCCGATGGCGCTGACCATGGCCTGCGCCCTCTTCGGCGCCCTGGTGTATTCGGTCGTGTTTTTCCCCGCGCTGCTCGTCACGCTGGTGCCGCCCGCGGAGGGCCACGGTCCTCGCTGGATGGAGTGGATCACCAGGAAGTACGAGGGCGTCGTGGGGCGGTTCGTCGCGCTCCGGTGGCCGCTGCTCGGCGCCTCGGCGGCGGCGCTCGTCGTGTCGATCTACGCGTTCTCCCACGCAGGCGCGGAGTTCGTGCCTCGTATCTTCGAGGGCGACGCGGTGGTGACGATCCGCCGCGCGCCGAGCATCTCGCTCGAGGAGGCGCGGCGGCTCGATTTCGAGACCGAGAAGGTGCTGCACGAGTTCCCCGAGGTGATGAGCACGCTCGGGATGACCGGCCGCGCCGAGGTCGCCATCGATCCCGTCGGCAACGACAACACCGACATCCTCGTGCGCCTGCGCCCGCTCGACGAATGGAAGACGGCGCGTGATTTCGACGCGCTCTCCGAGACCTTCAAGAACGCCATCGAGAGCCGCGTGCCGGGGACGTTCGTCTCGGTGTCGCAGCCGATCGAGGACAAGACGAACGAGCTCATCAGCGGCTCACGCGCCGACGTCTCGATCAAGGTGGTCGGCAGCGACATCGACGAGCTCGCCGCGCTCGCCGACCGGATCGGCGAGCGGGTGAAGGCGATCCAGGGCGCGGGTGATGTGCGTGTCGAGCGGCTGCTCGGTCAGCCCGTCATCAGCGCCGTCGCGGATCGAGCGAAGATGGCGCGTCACGGGGTGAAGGTCGAGGACGCCTTCACGGTGATCGCCGCGGCGCGCGAGGGCGTGCGCGTCGGCGACATCTACGAGGATCAGCGCAAGTTCGACCTGCGCGTGCTCAACCCCCCGTCCGAGCCCTCGGCGTCGGCGCTCGGCGAGCTCTTCGTCGAGACCTCGAGCGGGCGCAGCGTCCCGCTGCGTGAGGTGGTCACGCTCGCCGAGGGGGATGGGCCGACCTCGATCCGCAGGCAGGATCGCGAGCGCACGGTGCGCGTCGACGTCAACCTGCGCGGCCGCGATCTGGTCTCCTGGGTCGCCGAGGCCAAGGCCGTCGTCGAGCGCGAGGTGCCTCTCCCGAGCGGCTACGAGCTCGCGTGGGGCGGGCAATTCGAGAACTTCGAGCGTGCGCAAAAGCGGCTCGCGTTCCTGGTGCCGGCCGTCGTGGTGATCATCTTCGGCATGCTGCTCTGGATGTTCCAGAACGTACGGCTCGCGCTGGCCGTCTTCATGATGGTGCCGCTCTCGCTCGTGGGCGGCATGCTGGGCCTGCTCGCGCGTGGCTTGCCTTTCAGCTTGTCGGCCGCGGTCGGGTTCATCGCGCTCGGCGGCGTGGCCGTGCTGAACGGGGTGGTGATCGCCAGCGAGGTGCGGCGGCGCCTCCTCGAGCGGGAGCCGCTCGACGCCGCGGTCACGCGGGGGGCGACGTCGGTCGTGCGCGCGGTGTTGACGACGGCTGCCGTCGCGGCGCTCGGCTTCTTGCCGATGGCGCTCGCGACGAGCGCGGGCGCAGAGGTGCAGCGTCCGCTCGCCACGGTGGTCATCTTCGGCATGTTCTTCGGGACGATCACCACGCTCGCCGTGCTGCCCGGCGTGCTCCGGGCCGCGCTCGCGGGGCAACGCTTCGGCGAGCGCGCCGGGGAGGCGGCGCCGATCGGCGCCGCCGCGCCCGTCGCCCATTGACGATCCCTCCTCTCCCACCTCCCTCTCGAACGACCAAGCGAACCCCTGCGCGGCGCCGCGGGCGGGAGGCATTCCGTTCGCATGCGAGCGAAAGGGAGGGTTTTTGCGTGTTCGCAGAGCACGCAGGAGCCGAGCGGAAGGGGTGGAGACATGACGAAGCCGAGAGGTTTTCCCTTGTTCGCGTCGCTCGCGTTGGCGCTGCTCGCCGCGCCGGCCGTGACGGACGCGCAGGTGCAACAGGATCAGAAAATGGTCCCGTCGCCCCTGGATACCGGCGGCAGGTCGCTCGAGGAGTACCTCGATCAGGGCAAGGAGTGGGAGGTCACGTTCGGCTCGGTGTCACCCGAGGCGCGCGATACCATCGAGAAATGGGCGCGGGGCGGCGAGCTCGACAAGGTGGAGCTGTATACCTTGCCCGACGGCCGGATCTTCTTCGAGGCGCACATCGACAAGGATGGGCAGGACCTCGAGGTCCTCGTCGCGCCGGACGGGCAAACCATTGCCGTGGGCGAAGACGTCGCCGATTGAGCGCTGAGCACCTGGCAGCCAGGTACGACGGCCGGCTCGCCGCTCCCGAGCCGCGCCGTCGTGCCTGCTCGTGGTGGGTCGTGGTTCAGGGGACCGCGTTGCAGATATCGCTCGTCCGGCAGGCCGCGATCTTCCCGAGCGCGTCGAACGGCGCGTTGCAGTCCTGGTTGCGCGCCTCGGCGAGGCACTCGTCGAGCTCTTTCTGATGGATCCCGCCGCGGCACGAGGTCGTGTTCAGATCCTCGGACAGCTTCTGCCGTTCCCTGGCCAGACACGCGTCACGCGAGGCGTAGTCCTTGTCGTCCCCCATGCCGATCTCGCCGCAGCGCTGCGCGTGATCACACGTGGCCGCCGCGATGCTGTCGACGGCGCCGGCGAGCGCCGCAGAGGCGCCGGGCACCGGCGCGGGCGTCGTGGTCTCGCCGGCGCCCAGCTCCCGCCCGCGCTCGGTCCCGAGCGCGCGGTCCTCACGACTGCAGCCGACGGCCGCGGCCGAGCAGGCGGCGAACAGGCCGATGCATCGAATGGTCCTCCAGAGGCTCTCGCTCATCGACGTTCTCCTTTCGTGTCGTGGGGAGAGCAAACTGCCGCCCGCGCTCCCCGTGCCGGGATCGATATCCATGGCGTGTGCCAGGATCCGTTCAGGTCGCTTCCTCGCCCGCGGGCCCTCCGCGCTCGCGTCCAGGTTTTTCCGGGCAGGCTCATAATGCGAGCTGGAGCTGCGTCTTCAAGCTCGATGCGACGGGGACGACCCCGCGCGGGATCCACAGGTCGAGATCGATCATCCACCGGTGTTTCGCGCCGAGGTACAGGTTGAGCCCCGGTGTGACGAGCGTCCCGCCGAGTTTTGCCCGCTCGCCCTCGGGGCGACCGTGCGAGACGCGGAGCAGCGGCTCCACGTCGACGAAGGGCCCGGACGCGACGCCGTACCGGTAGGCGAGCCAGATCTGCCCGGAGACGAAGTGGGCTCCCGAGAAGGGATCGAGCGTGCCTGCGCTCACGGCGAGCAGCGCCAGGGGACCCCGCTCCCCGAATTCGCCATAAAGGAGGTCCGCTCCGAAGGCGGTCCCGCGCCGCGTTTCCCCGCGCGCGCAGGCGTCGCACCCGAAGTTTCGGTTGGTCAAACTCGCGCCGAGCCGCGCGTGTCGGGCCGGCTCGATCGTCACCCTTCCCGCGAATTGCTCGATGTCTCCGCCTCGATCGTCCTCCTCGCCGACGCCGCCGCGATAAAAACCGATCGTGTACGTGAATCCGAGCGCCCCGGGGAATTCGCCGCCCGCGGCCACGCCGAACGACCTGCCGGCGTACGCCACCTCCTCCAGGAGGGCGTAATGATCCAGCGCTCGGACCCCGCGCATTCGTGCGCCGCGCTCGATGGGCAGGATGTCCCGGGCGCTCACGTCATCCACGACGCCGAACGGCCGCCCCGATCGCCCGATCGTCATGGCAAACCGGGGATCGGGCCGCAGGCGCACGTAGGCGTCGTTGAAGAAGACGCGCGAGGTCGCGAAATCGGGCTCGACGCGACCCACGAACCAGGATCCGACCCTCATCTCGGCATAGGGGCGCGCGCGCCTCGCCCGGATCCGCCACGGAGGGCCGGGGGGCGCGGACAACGTATCCGTCTGGATTTGCAGGAGGCCACCGGCCTCGAACGAGATACCGTCGCCTTCGCCGCGCGCCCCCTCGTCGCTCGCCGAGGCCGCGCGCGTGGCGAGGAGCGCGAGCGCGGCGAGGCTACGCGCCGTCGTGCCTGGCGTCATGACGCGTGAGCGAGGCAAAGCCTGCGCCTTCACGGGTGCCGGCCGCTCGTGCGCTCGGGGTCGTGTCGAGCCCGGTACGGCTGGGCGGTCCGTTTCCGACATCCGACGGCATCCCGCTCGCATCCCGGGGCGCGGCCGTCGCGCGCGGCGACCCTTCCGTCGGGAGCGCTCGTCGGGAAACCATGGAGGGACTGGTGTTCTTCGAAAGCATGCAGGCAACGGGCAGGGTCGCGCTCACCGCCGTCCTCGCGTACGTCGCGATGGTCCTTTCGCTGCGGATCTCCGGGAAACGAACGCTGTCGAAGATGAATGCGTTCGATTTCATCGTCACGGTCGCCCTGGGCTCGAGCTTGGCGACCGTGATCCTGTCCAAGGACGTCCCCCTCGTGGAGGGCGTGGTCGGCTTTGCGCTGCTCATCGGTCTGCAATACCTGGTCACCTGGACCTCGGTCCGGTCCGGCGTGGTTCGTCGCCTCGTGAAGTCCGAGCCGAAGCTGCTCTTCCATCGCGGTGAGATGCTCGAGCGCGCGATGCGCCGCGAGCGGGTGCTGGAAGCCGAGCTCCTCGCAGCCGTGCGTGACCAGGGGATCGCCTCTCTCGCCGAGGTCGAGGCGGTCGTGCTCGAAACCGACGGCACGATCTCCGTGATCCGACGCTCCGACGCGACAGGTCGCTCGACGCTGCGAGGTGTCGCTTCGCCGCTCGATCGAGGCTGAAGAGCGGCGCCTCAAGACGCGCGCTCCTCCGGCACGCCTGCGACGGGCGCACCCGGGGGCGCGTCGACCGAATCGTCCCCGAGGACGTCCTCCACGTAGGCCCGCTTGACGAGGACGAGCAAGGCCGCCGCGAGGGGCGTCGCGAGCACCACGCCGAGGCCCCCGGTGAGCGTCCCCATGACGACCTGGCTCGTGATGGTCACGGCGGGTGGCAAGGAGACGGTGCGCCTCGCGACGAGAGGCGTGAGCAGATAGGACTCCACGAATTGAATGCCGAGGTACAGCGCCACGACGTACGCCGCCAGGGCCGGCCCCTGGAGGAGGGCGAGCAGCGCGGCGGGCACGAGCGCGGCGAGCGGCCCGACATACGGCACGAAGGTCAAGACCGAGGCGAGCAGCGCGAGCGTCGCCGCGAGGGGGACGCCGAGGAGCGCGAGGCCCGCATACGTCGAGACACCGACCACGGCCATTGAAAAGAGCTTCCCGAGCAGCCAGCGCCCGAGCGTTTGTCCCACCTCGTCGAAGATCACGCGGGCCCGCGCTCGCCTGGCGACGGGGAAGAGGCGGAGGACGCCCCTCCGATAGACGCCTGGATCCGCTGCGAGAAACAGGCCCACGAAGAGGAAAACCACGAAGCTCGTGGCGATGCCGGCCGAGGTCGACAGGACACTCGTCGCCCCGGAGAGCGTGCGCCGCGGCGCGGGCATGCTGAACGCCGAGCCCCACGAGATCAGCCCGCGCCCCCATTCATAACGCTCGAGCCAACCCCCGAGCCTGCCCGCCGCCTCGGGGACGCGTTGCACGAGGACGTCGACCTGCGCGGCGATCGAAGGGGCGATGAGCCACCCGGCGACCACGGAGACGCCCGCCAGCGCGAAGAGGACGGCGGCGAGGGACCACCCTGCCGAGAGCCCGGCGTGGCGGCCGAACCATTGGCTCGCGCCACGCAGGAAGACGGCCAGAAGGACGCCCGCAAAGACGAGCAGCAGCGGCCCGGCGAGCGCGCCGAGCACCCAGAACGAGAGGGCCAGGATCGCGACCGCGGCGAGCCCCCGCGCCGCGCGGGCAACGACGTCTTCGCGTGTCGACGGGGAGCGCGCGCGGGCCTCGGAGACGGGCTCTCTTTCCATGTCGACCCTGCGAGGCAAGGCCCGCGCCTTCGTGGGTCACGGTCGAGCAGGCTCGACGTCTGCCATTACGTCGAGCTCCTCGCGCACCCGCGCCGCGACGCCCATGACGCGTGACCTCCCCGGCACGGGGACGAGCCGGCTCACCTGATCGGCCACCATGGCCACCTGCGATCGGACGGCGAAGCGCCGCGAGCCGGGCCCGAGCTCGCGGCCGATGGCGCCCAGCATCACGACGAGCCGCTCGAGCACCTGCGGCTGCTCGCGCGCCGCGAGGCAGATGGGCTCGATCGTGTCGCTCAGCAGCTCCTCGAACCGGGTGCGAGGCACGATGGCGCAGATCGCCCCGTCCTCTCCTCGGTGCGCCTGCACGATCTTCCGCCGCGCGGCGTGCAGCAGCAGGGCCGCCAGGTGATCGATACACATCATAGCCGTGGTCGGATCGTGAATGCCCGGCGACAGGCCCTTGAGCGCCATGTCGACGAGCAGACGCACGCCATACGTGGGATCCTCCTCGATGGTCCGATGCGCCCCGAAGTGCACCGCGGAGAGCAATCGGCGCGCGCTCGCCGCGTCCGGGGGCGCGTGCGCCACGAAGAGCAGCGGCGCTCCCTCGATCATGAATTCGCCCACGCGCCCGCCGAGGCGCACGATCGTCCGCGCCCGCGCCGCGTGGCGGATCAACACGCCGAGATCGACCGCCTGGATGTAGCCCGCCTCCGGCGCAGGCAAAGGGTGCCACGCGAGCTCGGCGACGGCGCGCTCCACCTCCGCCTCACGCGTGTCCTCCGGGGCGCAATCGCCCAGCTCCTCGGGGAAGGTCTCGCGCATCGCGCGTATCGTCTCGTCATAGACGTCCGAGGCGATCGTCGCCGGCTGGATGAAGGCCGCGATGTGGTGAACGAACACGATGAAGACGAAGATCCCCGCCACGACATAAACGAACGCGAAGATCACCGCCAGGTTTGGCACGTACGGCGAGGGCGAACCGCTCACCGTACGGAGCACGACGAGCGCATAGACGTAGACGCCCATGAGCACGCCCAGCGCGACCTGGGTCTTGCGGCTCCGCATGAAGCTGCGCACGACGCGCGGCGTGTACTGGCTGGCCACGAGCGAGAGCGTCACCGCGGTGATCGAGAACGTGACGCCCGCGACCGTGAGCACGCTGGTGGCAATGGCGGAGAGGAGCTGCCGCGCGTCGTCGGGGCTCGTCTCGAAGAAACGCGGATAAATGTCCTCGAGCGCCTCGCCGACGCCGAATTGCGCCTCCACGAGGCCGAAGGCCAGGCCCATCGAGGCCACGACGAGGACCGTGGGTACGAACCAGAGGCTCGACCGGACGTCCTGGAGCGCCGTGCGCAGATGCACGGAGAGGCGGCGGAGCATGGATCGGGCCGTCGCTGCTCCGGGCGTCGGCACCATGCTCGCATGGGGACGTTGCATGGAAGGCGCATGAACGAGCTCGACACCATCCAAGCGGCCCTCGAGCGGCTCCTCGATTCGGTCCTCCATCGCCTCCCGTTTTTCGCGACCGGGCTCGTCTGCTTCGCCGTGGGGGCGCTCCTCGCGCGGCTCGCCCGGGCGGCCGTCTCCCGCGGAGGCCGCCGCGCCCGCCTCGATCCGGCGTTCGTCGGCCTCATCGCGCGTATCGTCTCGGCGGCCATCCTCGTCGCCGCGCTGGCGGTCGCGAGTGTCGTCATTTTCCCCTCGTTGCGGTGGCGCGACCTCGTGACGGGGCTCGGGATCAGCTCGGTCGCCATTGGCTTCGCGCTGAAGGACATCCTCCAGAACTTCGTGGCCGGCGTGCTCCTCTTGTGGCGCAGGCCCTTCCGCATCGGTGATCAGATACGCTCCGGCGAATACGAGGGAACGGTCGAGGACATCGACGTCCGCGCGACGCGGATCCGCACCTACGACAACGAGCTCGTGGTGGTGCCGAACGGCGAGGTCTACACCCGCGGCATGATCGTGCGCACCGCTTACGGACACAGGCGCGTGCGCCTCGGCGTCAGCATCAGCTATTTCGACGACATCGACGTGGATCGCGAGGTCATCCGCGGCGCGCTCTCGCGCACGGAGGGCGTCATGACCGAGCCGGCGCCGTGGGTGTATGTCGAGTCGCTCGGGGCCACGAATGTGGAGATCACGGTCCATTTCTGGGTCGAGGCGCATCAGGCGAACGTCCTCCGTGTCCTCGATCGAGCGGCCACCGCGGTGAAGACGGCCCTCGACGAGGCCGGCGCCGACGTGGCGTTCCCGCGCACCGTCGTGCTCATGGAGCCGACGGACGCGCCGCGGACGTGACCTTTTTGTTGACATGCAATCGTCGTGACTCCTATCTCTTGATCTCATACGAATTCGCTGAAGCGCTCCGCGCCACACGCCGAGGAGTCGAGATGCCGCCGCACCACCCGAAGCGCCACCACGGGCCCCACCATCACCCTCCGCCGCCGCGGCCCCCGCTGCCGCCCTCCACGATCCGCGCGTTCCTCCCGCCCCAGCGGCTCGAGACCCTGCTCGCGTCCTGCATCCCGGACCCGGCCGACCGCGCCTTCGTCGCCCGTTGCATCCTCGAGCAGGGGCCCACCCATCATCGCGGGGCGAGCTTCGCGCTTCTGTCGATTGTCTCTTTGCTCCTCGAGCGCACGGGGGGCATTCCGGACAAACCGCCGGCGGGCGAGGCCGTGCCGGTCCCCCTCCGGTTGCCGCCGCACCTCGCGGAGGCGCGGGGCGAGGACCAGGAGTACCCCTTGTGTATGCCGCTCGCGCCGCTCCAGGCCATCAGCGGCGGCGGGGCTCCGGCGGTCGAGGCGCTCGTCGATTGCCTGCTCGACGGCCCCGCGCACCACGCGCTCGCGAACGCCGCGCTCGTCCACGCGCTCGGCGCGTTGCTCGAGCGCCTCCCGGCGCCGGCCGGAGAGGCCCACGAATGACGGGATTGCCCCGGCACCTCGGGCAGGCCTTCCGTATGGCCGCCGGTGAGCTGGGGATGGCCAGCGCCGCGCGCCTCTTCGTCCACGAGCTCTCCCAGCTCGGCGGCGAGGCGCTGGTCGACGAGGCCTGCGACGCCCTCGGCCGCGAGTATCCCGTGTTCGATTTCGCGGCGCACCGCTGGCTCTCCGGCGCGCGGGATCCGCGGCTCGATCCGATGCAGGATCCCGGGCCCGTGGTCCGCGCGCTCGGGGGCATCGGCCGGCTGCTCGTCGTTGGCCTCGAGACCGACGCGCTCGACGCGCTCGTCCCTGCCTTGCCGGGCGTCGAAATGGGCCTCTGCGCGGAGCCCTTCGGCGTGGAGCCGGACATGCGCCGCGTCCTCGCGAATTACGGGGGCGCGCTCGCGCCCGTCACGTTGACCGAGCTCGGGCGCTGGGCCGGCAAGCGCAGCGCGCTCCTGTCGTTCGTGTATGGCACCGACGGGCATACGGCCCACGTCGTCGCGACCTGGCTCCGCGTCGCGGGGCCGGACGTGCGCGCGCAGTTCCGCTCGCTCGTGGGCTGGGACGTCCTCGGGACGCCCATGCGCCTCTATCCACGCTGGCTCGTGGAGACGGCCTGCGACGATTTCTCGGAGATCGTCGGTCCTCCGCATCGTCCTTCCGCTTCTTCCGCTCCTCCCGTATCCCCGTGACGCAGCCTCAATTCATCCTGAGCGGCATTCTCCTCCTCGCGCTCGTCCTCCAGGCGCTCCTCCCGTCGTACCGCGTGCTCGTGGTCACTGCGGGCGCCGGGCTCGCGTGCCTCGCCGCGACCTTGCTCGGCGTCGCGAATACCTCGCGGATCCTCGCCGGCGTGCCGTGGGACGTGCTCGTCATCCTGGTCACGCTCGGGCTCGTCTCGCAGCTCCTCGCGCAGTCCCGCCTCTTCGATCGCCTCGCCCTCGCCGCGACCCGGGCGAGCCGCGCCGATCCGGCGCGCCTCACCATCGTCTTCGGCATTGCCATGTACGTGGTGAGCGGCATCGTGAACAACCTGACGGCGCTCGTCCTCGTGCTGCCCGTGCTGCACGTGCTCCTCAGGCTTGGCGGGACGAACCAGCGTTACGTCTCGTGGACGCTCGGCGTGTTGCTCGTCGCGTGTAACCTCGGCGGCGCCGCGACGCCGATCGGCGATTTCCCGGCCATCCTCCTGCTCGGCCGCGGCAGCATGACGTTCGTCGATTACCTCGTGCAGGCGGCGCCCGCGACCTTCGTCGCGCTCGCGGCGCTGCTCGCCGTGACGGCGTTCGTCGTGCGTCCTGCGAGGGGGATGCCGCGTGACCCGATCACCGCCGGGATCGCGCGCGCCGTCATGACCGCGTTGCACCGGCGGATCACCCTCGATCGCCGCATCTTCGTGCCTGCCGCGGCGTCGCTCGCGCTCATGGTCGCCGCCTGGCTCTTCTTGCCGGCCTCGCTCGGCGTCGGCCCGGAGCTCGTCTGCTGGCTCGGGGCCGCGCTCGCCTTGCTGCTCAATCGTCGCCTCGGCGAGAGGCTCACCCGCAATGGCCTCGAGGCCGAGGCCGTGTTCTTCTTGCTCTCGCTCTTCGTGATGGTCGGCGCCGTGCGTGACACGGGCCTCTTCGACCTCATCGCGCGGGGCATCGAGCGATTGCCGATCTCCGGGGCTGGCCAGCTCTTCGTGTTCCTGCTGCTCGCCGGGCTGCTCACCGGCCTCTTCTCCGCGGGGCCGAGCATGGCCGCGTTGCTCGAGGTCGCCGCGTCCTTGGCCAAGCGGCTCCCGCCGTCCGCGGTTTACGTGGGGCTCGCGCTCTCGGTTTGCGCGGGCAGCTCGCTCTTCTTGACCGCGGCCACCGCGGGCCCGCTGGCGCAGGCGCTCACGGAGCGCGCGGACATCCGCGACGCGGACGGGCAAAAGCTCCGGTTCGGCTTCTTCGATTTCCTGCCCACGGGCCTCCTCGGGTTCGCCATCATCCAGCTCACGGCGCTCGGATATGCGGCGTGGGTCCTGTCCCGGGCTGGATAATCACCCCCCGAGCTTCGCCCGGAGCTTGCTGATCGCCTCCTTGATCTCCGCGTCCTCCCGATAACAACACGGATCACGCCTCGCCGAGCAGGGGGTGTCCTTGGTGATCAAGAGCTCGTCGAGCGCGCGCCCGTCGCCCTCCTCGGCGGCCCTCGAAAAAAGCGCGCGCTTGTCGTGACAGGCCGCTTTGCGCAGCTCGAAGGCCACGCGTAACGCGGGCGTGGCGCGGTCCATGGTCCCCGCCTTTCCGAGGATGTCGTGGGCGCGGCGGCTCGCCTTCGTGCCGCCCCGCGTGCGCACCACGTGGAAGAGCACGTCGAGCCCGCCCGTGCCGAGCTCCTTTTCGAGCGCGTCGAAGACCTGGTCCGACTCGGCGAAGCTCGTCTCGAAGCCGATCCCCGCGACGACGCCGACCACGTCGCCGCGCATTTCATTGCCCGTGAGGCGCTCGGGATCGAGCTTGGCGAGGGCGAGGAAGGCCTTCGCGCCCGGCCGCCATTCTTTTTTCGACGCCGCCCGCCGCAGCCGCTCGGCCCACTCCGTCGCGTCCGCGCCGTCGATCTCGGTCGGCACGTTCGCCGGCACGGCGGCCCGGCTCGTCCCGGTCGGCGCCGCGGTCGTGGCGGGGGCGGCGGCCTCGTCCTCGTCCGTGGATTCCGACGAGCCGCTGCGCACGAGCACCACCACGAGCAGGAGCACGGCCAGGGCCGAGAGGCCCGCGGCCATCAGGAAAAGCGCGCGTTTGTCGAGGCCTTTGCCCGCGGGCTTCGGCGCGGGCGCGGCGGCCTTCTCCGGCGCCTTCGCGAGCTCGCCTTCGAGCGCCTTCTCCAGCGCCTTTTCGAGCTCCTTCTCCGGCGCCGCGGCCGCCTCGTCGAGCGCCGCGAGCGCCTCGTTCGCCGACGCGAACCTGCGCTCCGGCTCCCGCGCGAGCAGCCGCATCACGACGGCCTCGATCCGCGGCGGCACCTTGATCTCCGGCGCCCGCTCCCGCATCGGCGGCGCCTCCTCGCTGCGGATCTTCTTCAGGTGCAGCGCCGGATCCTTCTCGTCGAACGGGCGTAGGCCCGTGAGCATCTCGTACATCACGACGCCGAGCGCATACAGATCCGAGCGCGCGTCCACGCCCTCCATGCCCCGCGCCGCCTCGGGCGCCATGTACGCGAACGTCCCCATGACCATGCCCACGCCCGTCAGCGCCGGGCTCGGCTTTGCGTGACGGCCCTGATCCGAGAGCAGCTCGACGCGCACCTTGGCGAGGCCAAAATCGAGCAGCTTTACCGTCTCTCTGGTGTCGACGAGGATGTTCTGGGGCTTCACGTCGCGGTGGACGATGCTCTTTTCGTGCACCGCCCCGAGGGCCATTGCGAGCTGCCGGCCGATGGAGAGCGCGCGATCGAGGGGCAGCGGGCCTGCCTCGATGAGATCCTTGAGCGACGTGCCCTCGACGTACTCCAGGATCAAGAACTGCGAGCCGTCGTCGAGCTTGCCGAAATCGATGGCGGCGACCACGTTCGGGTGGCTCACGTGTGCGCCCGCGATGGCCTCGCGTTCGAACCGCACCGCGAGCTCGACCATACGGGCCATGTCCGGCCGCAGGACCTTGATGGCCACGCGCTTGCGCAGGTGCACCTGCTCGCCGCGGTAGACGGCCCCCATGCCGCCGTGCCCGATGAGCTCGTGCACGACGTACCGGTCCGAGATGAGCTTGCCCACGAGCGTGGCGAGCTCGTCCTCGAGGAGCGAGCCCTGGCCCCGCTCCTGGAGGTCGGAGCCGGAGAGCAACATGGCGCTCGGCTCGGGGCCTGCTTGGGCCTGCGCCGCGCGTGGCAGCGTGACGGCGTCGTCGAAGGCGGCGTGGGAGGGCCCGTCCGGCGGCGTGGGCTTCGACATGCGCCGAGACTACCCGAGGTCGTGTGGTCGGGACAATGGCGGGGGGCTTACGAGCCGTACTTCACGCCGCAGCCGTAGGCTTTGGTCTCGGGCGTGCGCACGGGCTTGCCGGCGGCGAGGTCGTCGAGGGCCTCCTCGACGTGGTTCACGAGTTTCCCGTCCTTCGGCGACTCGCCCTCGCCGTCGGGCGAGTTGTCGATCGCGCCGCGGTAGACGAGGGTGCCTTGCGCGTCGATGACGTACATGTGCGGCGTATTCGTGGCGCCGTACATCTTGCCGACCTTTCCGGACGCGTCGACGAGCACGGGGTTCTCGAAGCCAAACGCCTTTCGCCCCTCCGCGACGCTCTCGGCCCCGTGCCCTTGCTTTCCGGGGGCGGACGAGTTGATCGCGAGCCAGACGACGCCCTTCTCGGCCGCGCGCTTCGACAGCCCCTTGAGCGAGCCCTTCGTGTGCGAGGCCTTGACGAAGGGGCAACCGGCGTTGAACCACTCGAGGACGACGGTCTTGCCGCGGTAATCGGCGAGGTGGTGGGATTTGCCCTCGTCATCGGTGAGCGTGAAATCGGGTGCGGGCTTTCCGATCTCGGCGGCGGCGGCCGGCTTGTCCGAGGCCGCGGCCGTCGGGGTCTTCGCGTCCGGGGCCTTCGCCTCGGGCGCGGGGGAGGGGGTCTCCTTGTTGCAGGCGAGGAGGAGGAGCGGGAGGACGAGGAGGGGGCGTAGGGACATGGGGCGCATCCTTGTCATGTCCGTGCGGGGGGGCAAGGATTCTGTCGGCTTTGCGACGCGATCGTCATACGGGGCAGCGTGTCTCGGCTCTCCCTGGCGAAACGCTGTAATCTTGACGGCACGGCACAGCGGCCGATAGAGTACCCGAATCACCACGAAGGAGCCGATGATGAAGCGTTTCTCCGTACTGGGTGTTCTGCTGTCATTGGGCCTGCTTCTCGTCGACGCGCCTCGAACCCTCGCGTCTCCTGCGGCCGAGCCCGATTCTCGAGAGGAGCTCGTGCCGCAGTCGTGCACGCCTCATGTGGGCTGTACCAAATGGTTCCCGGAAGGCACGCTTGGTTGCTGCACCAATCAGAGGCAAAAGCGGCTGTACGTCCGGAGCTGCACCGAGACGAGGTATGATTGCACGCTGAGGTACTGGGCAGAGGACTACGAGAGCTGCGATGGGGCGAGCTGTGTCGCGCCCGTCCACGAGGAGCCGGCTCCCATCGAGGATCTCCCCGTGGCCGGCGAGGATCCTCTCGAATTGACATGTGGGCCTCGATCACTCGGGGGACCGACGAGCTGCAAGTCGGAAGACCTCTGGGTGAGCCACGCGGAGGCGCATTGCAAGTCCCTCGGCCTCAACTACAGCGGTCGCACGTCGACGATGTTCTGGGATTCTTGCGCCTCCGGGATGTGGCGCCGGGTGATGTTCGGATGCTGCTGACGCGCCCGGACCACGCGCGGGCGCGGGTCGCGTAGGGGCGCACCTTCGCGGGGCGCTCAGCCCTCCGCGGGCGCCTCGGCGGGCGGGGCCTTTTTGCGGGGCTTCGACTCTTGCACGGTCTCGTCGCGGAAGTAGAGGGAGAACTCGTCTTCACGCCCGAGCCTTGCGAGCAGCCCGCGCACGAGGGGCTTGGCGACGTTGATGTAGGTCTTCAAGAAGGCTTTTCGCGCGGCGGCGAGCTCGGCGGTGTGGACGATCTTCGTGCCCACGGCGGACGTCTTTTGCCCGATGGCAATCTTGAGGCTGTGCTCGGCCTGCGTGAGCTTGTTCTTCCATTTCGTTCCCTCGGGCAGGGCCGTGTTGGTGGGGGCGTCGAACCCGGTGAGCACGGAGGCGATCTTCTTTTGCACGTCGGCGGGCTTCAGCTTCTTGAGGTCGCCCTGCCTGCCGCCCGGGAAAAACGCATTCACGTCGCGCACGACGTCGTCATCGAGGGTGCCGAGATACTTGAAGAAACGCGCGAGCTCCTGGCGCCCCTCCTCCGCGGCGTCCGCGACGTTCGCCCCGTCGCCGCGCACGACGGCCTTCTTCTGCGTCTGCTTGGCGAGCTCGGCGGCCACGCTGCCGGCCACGCTCATCACTTCGTCGATGAGCGCCTGCACGTTGACGAGCTGCGACAGGCCCACGAGCCGCTGCGCCTCGGTCGCGAAATGGGCGGCATATTCGCCGCACTCCCCGTAATCGATATGATCGTCGGCCATGGTACGTTCCTCCCGAAGGTCGTCTGTCCTGAGCGCGCAGAACGGTGCCATGAGGCGAGGGGGAACACAAGAGGCTTGTGAGAGGGATTGGTCTCATCCGGCAGGCGCAGAGCCGGGGCGCTGCCCCGGACCCCGCGGGGGCTGTCCGCCCCTCGACCCGGACCAGGGCAAGCCCTGGACCTCAGGTTGAAAAACTGCGCGATGCGCAGTTTTTCGAGCAGGCCGACGAAGAAGCCGCATTGCCAGCAGAACCAGCAGCGCGGCTGTCTTGGTTGGCAGGGTCGTGTGCCCGGGGCGCGGGTGAAGAATCACGCGCGTCGTGGCCTCTACTCGTCGACGACCCGGATCGGGAGCCAGTCGAATCCAGTGATGCCTGCGTCGAGGAAGATGCGGCGGACCTTCGGGGTGACGAGGAAGAGGGGGTAAGGGAGGACGGACTCGGAGAGGTCGCCGGTGTACTTCGAGATGCCGTACCATTCCCAGGTGACGTTCACGTCGCGGATGTCGGCGAGGTCCGAGGCGCGATAGGCGAGGCGGAGAGGAACCTCCTCCTTCCCGGTGAAGCAACTCCGCCCACACGGACACGGCTCGTAATGCTCGATCCCGGTGGATCGAGGCGACATTGGCGGCAGGGGATGCGTCGCGCAGACCTGCCTCCACGGGATCCGGAAGCCCCGCTCCTCGAAAGCCGCGAAGACGTCCCGGAACGAGAGCCCCGTCGCGCCGCTCAGCGCCAGGGCTGCGGCGAGCTTCTCGTCCACGAGCGGTTCTTCGTGGGACGTCGTGGCCGCGCGCCGGCCTTCCAGTCTGGGAAGCATTTCGCCGTCGATGAATAGCGCGGACGTCTGCCGGGCCCCGGCGCCGCACCGATTGCAGGCGTCGGACATGTCGTACGTCGTGCCCATCATGGGCCCCGCGAAGACCGTGGCGTTGGTGTCGTACTCCATGACGAGCAGCCGCGCCGCTTCGAGCTCCTCGTCGGTGAAGCGGTCGTTCCGGCGTACGGAACAGCGGAGCCCCCGCTCCTCGAGAAGGCTCTGGAGGAGCGCCAGGCGTTCGTCCGTGTCGTCCAGGGTGATGACGGTAGCGTCTGCGACCTCGTCGAGGACCGCCACGTCCGGCCCGCACCCGGCAGGACCGAGGATCGTCTGGGGCCCTCCGGGAATACGGTCGTTGATGATGACAATTCGCGCCTCGGTCCACATGTTGCACCTCGAAGTTCCACTTACTTTCCAAAGTACGGCTTGATTGCTTCGAGCCAGTGGGGGAATGGCTCGTACACCTCTTCGTATAGGTCCCACAACGTTTGGGAGTCCAATTTCATCTTCGGTCTTTTCAAGTCGAGCAAGCGTGTGATCCTCTTGTGCTGCGCCTCCGTCAAGATCACCGACGGGATGTTGTCAAGCTGCTCCTTCGTGAGCCCGAGGTCCCGCCCCATCGCCTTCTCCAGGATGTGATGCGCCTGGAAGTCCCCCTCCAGGCCCCGCGTGAACTCGCGCATCGTCTTGTAGGGACCGATCGCGCCGTTCTGCTCCAGGGCCTCCGCGATCGCCCTCCCATACTGCTGCGCCAGGAGCTCCGCCGTCTCCTTGGACACCTTCTCGGCCCCCTCGATGATGAGCGGCGCCTTCTTCGCACAAGCCTCCTCCAGCTTCTTCGCGAACGTCTCCGCCTGCCCGACGAGCACCCCCGAGGCGACCTGCGCGATCGCCGCCGCGGCCTGGACGATGGCGCTGTCGACGCCGTCCTCGCTGCTCCCGCCGATGATGCCGAACCGCTTGCCGTCCTTGCGCGCGAGGTCGTGATTGAACTCGCCGTTCAGCATCGCGGAGGCGATCGAGAGCTCGCGGACCATCCGTTCGAGCGGAGTCAGCGCCTTTTGTTGGCCTGTCCCGTCGCCCGCGTGTTCGCCCTTGCAGCCCTCCTTCGTCTGCTTGCAGGAGACCACACTCACGAGCGGCCGCCCCTGTCGATGCTGGAGCTCCGGCAATGCGCCGCCGCGGTCCACCATCGTACATTGCTCGTCCACGCATCTCGGCGGACGCACCTCGTCGCGCGAGGGCAAGACGCCTTCCTTGCTCAGGATCCCCGACTCCCGCGGCAACTGCGGCTCCTTCGACAGCACGCCCTGCACGTCGTTCTTCGGTCGCCTCGCCTCCTCGGGCGTGCTCTCGCTCCGGATACGATACTTCTCGACGCGCTCCTCGACGTTCGGCTCGTCATCCTTCCGCTTGCCGCCGCCACCGCTCCCGCCGCCGCCGCCCTCGTCCCCGTCCGCCTTCTCCTTTATCGGCGGATCCTGCTTCTTCGCTGGCGCAGGTTTTGGCCTGGGCGGCGGCGGCGGCTCGCAAGCCAATGCCTTGTCTTGGAACTTCATGGGCATCAAGCCCCGGTTCTTCAGGTCCGCGCGTGGATCGAAGACGAAGAGCGGCAGGACATCGTGGCAGGCGACGAGCTGCCGAGCCGCAGGGCCGAGCACCGGATGGCCCGAGAAATCGTAGGTCCATTCGCTGTGCATCGGGCCGTGCGGGTGCGCGCAGATGCCGATGTATCGAATGGGCGTCTTGCGCTTGCATTCCTGTCCGAGCGCGAGCGACGCGAGCACGATGAGAAGGAGCAGCAGCAAACACGAGATGAAGACTCGGCGAATCATCGGCAGCCCCCTCGATCAGCCCCGCCCCGCCCTCCGCGACCGTGAGCGGGCCTGCGGTCTTCCTGGGGATCATTGTCCATCAGGACGAAGGAACGGAGCAAGGAGGAACATTGCTTCGGTGGGAGCGCGCGCGGGCGGATGGGCAACTGGGCGGCGGAGTCGTGCATCGGCGCGCGGGCGGATGGGAGCTCGGTGGCGGAGTCGTGTATCGGCGCGCGGGCGGATGCACCTCCGGCCGGGGGAGTGGAGCATCGGCGCGCGGGCGGATGGGCAACTGGGCGGCGGAGTCGTGTATCGGCGCGCGGGTGGATGGGAGCTGGGTGGCGGAGTCGTGTATCGGCGCGCGGGCGGATGCACCTCCGGCCGGGGGAGTGGAGCATCGGCGCGCGGGCGGATGGTGGGCTGGGCGGCGGAGGCGGGATCGGCGCGCGGGCGGATGGGCAACTGGGCGGCGGAGGGGTGCGTCGGCGCGTGGGCGCGTGTTGCTCTCGGCGCGCGAGGGCTCGTACCATCCGCCGGGGGAGGGACGTATGCGCCGTGGTCTGCTCGCTCCGATCTTGCTGCCGCTTGCCCTCGGGATGTGCGCCTCACCCGCGCGCGCGGACGCGCCGCCGAAGAAGACGCCCTGGGTCGTCGCGGCGTGTATGCGTCCGCATGGGCCGGGGATCGTTCGGTGGACGTACGATCATGCGGGCAAGCCGGTCACCGAGGAGCCTTGGATCACGCTGATTGCGGAGAGCAGCGCGCACCATCCGATTTTCGTCTTCAATCCGCGGGTGGGGTCGAAGACCCGGTACATGATCCCGACCGAATACAGCAACCACCCCTGCGAGCCTGTGCCGCCGGAGCCGAAGCCGCCTCCGCCGCCGAAGCCTGTTCCTGCGAAGCGGCCTGCGGCGAAGGAGGAGGCGGAGGACGAAGGTGGAGGCGGAGGCGGTCGTGAGCGTGTGGACGACGAGGAACCCGTCGAGCAGCGCGTGCGCAAGCACCTGATCACGCCGCCGAAGGAGGAGCCTCCGCCGCCGTCACGCCCTGCGAAGCTGCGGCAGGACGCGATCTTGCCGCGGGAAGGCGTCTTGTCGAAGGAATCGATCCTCCCGAAGCGGGAGGAGAAATGGGTTGACGAGGAGCATGGGCTCGTGGATCGCGGCGGGGCGCTGCCGGAACTGGTGGACGTTCCGGAGCGAAAGCCGCTGAGCGTCTCCTCGTGTGAACAGACGAAGGAGGGCTGTACGCGCGAGGGGAAGGGCAACGGCGACAAGAAGGAGGAGACGGAGTTCGACAAGCTCGCCCAGCAGCTCGCCCTCGCGGCAGGCCTCGCCGACGATCCCAGCCATGACCTCCACCGCGAGGACGGCAAGAAGCACGGCATCGTGGGGGGCGAGGAGCCGGACGGGTTCAATCACCCGGCGCTCCAGGCAGCCGTCGCCTTTCTCCAGCTCTCGGCCGTGGCGAGGGCGCAGATCACGGCGTTCGAGGCCCAGTTGAAGGCGGCGGGCAAGAAGAACTTGCCGGTCATGATCCACAAGACGGAGCAGCTCAGCAAGGAAGCGATCGAGTACCTGCGGAAGAAGTACGGGAAGAAGAAGCTCGCGGGCTCGCTGGCGGACATGCAGGTTATCGGGCCCTACGACGTGATGAGCCAGTTCACGGACGGGCTCGAAGGGATGTTCCAGGCGCATCACATCTTCGAGACCGCTCGGATGAAACAACTCGGGTTCGACCCCGCGAAGGGGCCGGCGGTGATCTTGACGACTGCGAGGCATGATGAGATAGGGAGGAAGTTGCGCGCACGAATGAAGGAGGTGCTCAACCCCAAAGACCCATCACAGATTTGGAAAGCGTATCAAGATGTTTACGCGGACAATCCGCATTGGCTCGAGGCCATCGAGAAATACTTCGTCAAATGAGTGAACCAAGGTGGCGATGGTAACGACAGGATGGAGCCGATGAGAACTCGGGTCGATGTGTACTTCCATGCCAAAGACGTTTCAGGCGGGGTGCAAGCCGTCCTGGAACCGGCAGGGTGCGGACCTGACGTGGTGAGGGATGTTCATGGGGACATCTATGTGACCCTCTTCGAGGACGACCCTCGGCTCACCGTCCTTCGTCAACTTCTTTTGGCATATCGAGTGAAGTGGCGCGAATTTCAGGAGGATACGTTCACGGACGAGGAGCTCGACGCCGCCCGGTTGCTCCTCGTGACCATTCCCGACGAATCCATGGTCTTCGGAGGACCGCGGCTGGGAACGCAATTCGATCTGTCGAATGCGTGCCCGGTGTGCGCCGCGGGCGCGCGACAGACATCGGCGTTGATGCTCGATGGCGCCGATCCTGAAGATGTGGCGAAGCTCGATACGTATCGCGTGGTGACCTGCTACCAGGAAATCGTCGTCGATGAGCAACTGGCCGAGGCGCTCGAGAGCGAGGGCGTGACGGGACTCTCGTTCCGGAGCGTCTACGCCGTACGAAAAGACAAGCGGCAGGTCGAGTTGCCGCGACGCCAGATGTGGGCCGAGCACGCGCTTCCTCCCGTGTCGCCTCACTCGATCGGAATGAACCCGCGCGACGTCTGCTCGTCCTGTCGGCGCGGCGGGTTCTACTTCAGCCAGCTCTCCCCGCGCCTCGCATACCGCGCTCGAGACCTGACGGGCGCGATGGACGTGAACCGAACGTGGGAATGGTACGGATACGTCAAATTCAAGGGCGACCTGAGCGAGGCCGTCTTGCCGGGGCCAGCGTTCCTCGTCTCCCCCAAGGTCTGGCGCATCTTCAAGGACGCAGGCGTCACCGGGTTCAAGTGGCTCCCCATCCGCGTCGTCGACGACGAATGACGGCCCCGCCCTTCAACTCCGCCGCCTCTCCAGCGCATCCGCCAGCGCGTGCAGGAGGACATCGGGCCGGTCCGTCAGGTCGAACGCGCGCGGCGGCACTTCGCGGCCCGCCTCGTCCTGGTCGACGTAGAAAATGACGGGCGGCAAGAACGAGCGCTCGCGCATCGCCGAGAGCAAGGAGAGGCCCGCGTCCGGATCTCCCTCGCGCTTCATGTCGGAGACGATCGCGTCATATCCGCGGTTCTCCAGCCTCGACAGCGCCTCCGCCGTCGAGCGGGCCACGTCCACGCTCGCCCCCGCGAACCTGAGCAGGGCCCGCTCATCGGCGCGTAGCTCCGGCGCGCTGTCCACCCAGAGGATCGCGGCGTCACGGAACACCGACTCCGCGCGCATCAGCCGCCGCAATGCGCGCTCTCGATCCTCCGTGCACACCGGGGCCGCCTTGCGCACGATGGCCTTGTCCATTTCTTCACGAACGAAGGAGGCCTCGACCCCGAAGATGCTGACGCCGGTCACCCTCGGCAATACGCTGCGAATGGGCTTCTCGAACCGGAGCACCAGCCACACGACGAGCAAGACCCACATCGCCGACGGGGACGCGTCGATGAGCGCGATGATGATGTGCTGAACCACGCGACCCTCCACGCTGCGCCGAGGTTGCTCGCCTGGACGTATTGCAAGCGGCGTGCGCGCCCGGGGGCGTGGCGAATGCGGAAGAGATGGATAAGGCGGCGCGCGCGGGGGCGCTTCAGGTGCCGGTGGGCAGGAGCTCGGCGCCGCGCTCGGCGTCCGGCTTCTGGTGGGAGGCGAGCCACGCGCGGGCCTCGGCCTCGGTCGCGCTGAACGCCACGGGGAAGGAGAAGCTCTTCGGAGAGATGTGGGCGCCGGCGGTGAGGACCATCGACATGGCAATACGCATCGTGAACGAGGCGCCGATGACGGCGCCGGCCCGGATCGGATATCGATCGCCGTTGCCCTGCAGGAAGACCTGCCGCACGCGCGCGCCCGAGCTCTCGTAGCGGGAGACGTCGAGCATCGAGCAGAGCGGGCCGTGTCTCCGGCCGAGCTCGAAGATGCGGGCCACGATCGCCTCGGCCTCCTCGACGCTGAGCGGGCCGTCGAGCACGATGCAGATCAGGTCCGGGGCCTCGAAACGCATGCGGTGCGACCCGAACCGCTCTTCAACTGTGGACGACGTGCTCATGACGCACCTCCCTGGTACGACCGAACTCCAGGTACTTCTCCTCTTCCTTTAGCAACGACCGATCCAACCCCTCCGCTCGCCGGGAATCGAATGTTTCCATGGACTTGGATCCTACGCCTCCGCGCGCCCGCCCTTGCATGGGGGAAAAGGGGCTCCTCGGGGGTTGCGGGGATGCAATTCCCGGAGGATGCAGCGCGTCGTCTCGCGTGATGGAAACTGGATGGAGGGCGCGGGGGGCTGGTAGAGGTGCGTCCCATGCGAACGGTGTCTTTTCTCGGCTTCGTGCTCTTGTGCCTCGCGGGATCGGCCTGCGGGGCGAAGGTCGTGGTGGATGCGCCCTTCGAGGGCGAGGGCGGGGGCGGCTCGGGGCCCGTGGCGTGCACGCCGGGCGAGCAGGAGCCTTGTTTCGACGGCCCCCCGGAGAAGCTCGGCGTGGGGATCTGCAAGAGCGGCGTCCGCGCCTGCACGGACAGCGGGACGTTCGGCGAATGTAATGGCGACGTCCCGCCGCAGAAGGACACCTGCGGAAACGGCGTCGACGAGGATTGTAACGGGTTCGCGGACGACGACCCCTCGTGCATGGCCGGTTGCCTCGGCTGCGCCGATTTCGTCTCCGAGTCGAACCCGTCCCTGCCGCTCTGCGCAGGCGACTCGGAGATCGTGTACAAGAACCTGATCGGCTGCATGTGCTCCGGCACGTGCGCGGTCTCCTGCGCCGCGAACCTCTGCGTGGGCTCGGATCCCTCGGAGACGTGTATCGATTGCGTGGTCGACCCGAGCGGGTGCGGCGAGCCGTTCAACGCCTGCGCGAACGATTTCTGATCAGGCCTCGGGCTTCCCTTCGGTCGGGCGTGTCCGGCGCCCTCGGGATCGGGACTTGCAGCGAAGAGGGGGCGGCGTCCTCGGCGGAAATCGAGGGCGAGAGGAGCTCTGCAATGAACGACGGGAGGAGCGCGATGCGCAGGTCTTTTCGTTTGGTGAGCGTGGCCGGCCTCTTCGCGGCGCTCGCCGTGGCGGGGTGCCAGGAGCGCGACCGCGGCGGTCAAGCAGGGGCCGAGGTGCGTAAAGGCGGCGAAGGCGCGGCGGTGCAGCCAGGCGCGCCTCCGGGCGAGCCGCAGCAACAAGGCCAGCAGCCAGGCGTCGCGGCGGAGCCCATCCGCGACGTGACGATCGTGCTGGTGGCGCCGGATCGCGCGACGTTCAACAATCGAATGATCGACCTCGTGGGCGCGCAGGTGCAGAAGGTCTCGAACGACAAGGTCTTCTGGATCGGCCCGAGCGAGGATCGCACCGTGCCGGTCGTCCTCGACGAGCAGGCCGCGAGCTCGCTGAAGGATCGGCAGCTCAAGATCCAGAAGGGTGATCGGGTGGCCCTGGTCGGGCAATTCCGGCAGTCGCCGAGCGTGCAGCAATTGCAGCAGCAATGGGCGCTCTCGTCCCAGGAGGCCGAGGAGCTGACCCGCTCGCAGGTCTATATCCACGTCACCCGGATCCTGGTCGGCGCCACGCAGGGCGGCGTCGAGCAGCCGGGTACGCCGGGCGGACAGCAGCCGGGGCAGCAGCAAGGGCAGCAGCCGGGACAGCAGCCGGGCACGCAGGGCGGACAGCAGCGCTGACCTCACCCTCCCCAGCCCTCCCTCTCCACGTCGTGGAGAGGGAGGGTGATTTCGGTTTTGTCTTTTTTGCCATTTCGGGACGAGCCCGACGCTGCACGAGCGGATGGCACGCCTGTCGCCAGGGACTCGATGAGGCCGCGTGAGCGCCTCATCGGGGGGACGTGGAGCGAGAGGAGAAGGCGGATCGCAGGGAGCTCCGCACGGGCGTGGTCCTGCGCTGGGGCGCGCGCCTCGCTTTTGCGGCCCTCGGGATCGGGGTCGTCGCCTCGCTCGTGCGGCAGGCGGGCGCCGGGGCGCTCGTCGCGATTCTGCGCGGGGCGGCGCCGTGGTTGCCGCTCGTCGTGGCGCTCGAGCTCCTGCGCGTCGGGACGGACGCCCTCGCGACCTACGCCGCTTATGGCGACCGCGCGAAGATGCTGTCCGTCCCGGCCCTCGCGCGCGCGTCGCTCGTGGCGCGGGCCGTCTCGTCGATCGCGCCCGCGGGGCGCGCGGCGGCCGAGGCCACGAAGGCAGCCTTGCTCGCGCCCTGGGCCGGCCCGGCGGCAGCGACGGCGGCGGGCGCGACGGTACAAGCCGTGACCCTCGTGAGCGGCGGGATCATCTCGGTGCCCTGCGCCGCCGCGGCATACGCGCTTTCGGGGGCCTCGGCCATCACGCTCGCGCTCGTCCTGCACGCCGCGCTGCTCGTTCTGGCGGGGACGCTCCTGCGCGTGGTGATGCGCGCGAGCTGGTTCGGCGCGCTCGCAAGGCGGGTGTCGAGGCGCGCCGGCGAGCGGGTCGTCGTGTTCCAGGAGCGCGCCCGCGAGACGCGCCTGTTGCCGCCGGGGCCGGTGGCCGTGATGCTCGTCGGCCGGGTGATCCAGGTCGCGCAGTATGCCATCCTGGCCCGCGCGGTGGGCGCCGCGACGGGCGCCTCGCGCGCGCTCGTGGCCCAGGGGGCGAACATGGTCTCGCTCGCCGTGGGCGCGTTCGTCCCGGCGCAGGTGGGCGTGAGCGAGGGGGCGTTCGCGTGGAGCGCCGACGTGCTCGGGGCGACGGTCCCGCAGGCGGTCGCCATCGCGATGCTCTGCCACGCGCTCGAGGCCGTCTTCGTGGCCGTGGGCGCGATCGTGCCACTCGCGTGGTCCTCGCCGGCGGCGCCGGGCGAGCGGCCCGAGCATTGAGCAAAAAACGAGCATTTCATTCGCGATGACGTCCAGGCCGCTCTTGCGGCGAGGGTGGGGTGCGTGCAAAGGTTGCCCGCTGCATGCCGTTCGTCCCGCTCGTTTTTTCGCCCCGGAGGGCGCGCCGTCATCCTCGGCTCGCGTCCGCGTCCGCCCTCTTTTTGGCCCTCGCCGGCGTCGAGCTCGGCAGCGGGCACGCGCGTGATCTGCGCGAGGCGTGGATGGATCCGGTGGTCGCGGCCGTGGGCAGCCCGCCCGCGCCGCTCGCCTCGGGCGACGCGGACCGCGACGGCCTCTCCGACACGCGCGAGGCCGAGCTCGCCCGCATGTTCGCCCCCATCGTGATCCTCGACCGCGAGGATCACGCGCTGCCGGCGTCCGTGCCGTGGGTCATGGAAAAGTCCGATTTCGTGGAGGGCGCCGCGGTCGTGCGCCGCGCGCGCCGGGCCTTCGACGACGAGGTGCGCAAGGGGAGCGAGCGCCCCGAGGACTGGGTGACGTACGTGAACGTCTACCCCCGGGCGAGCGGCGGGATCCACGTCGAATACTGGTTTTATTACCCCTACAACGACGGGCCGTTTTTCTTCAAGCACGAGAGCGACTGGGAGCACATGACCGTGCGCCTCGACGAGGAGGGCCGCCCGCTCGGCGCCTACCTCGCCCGCCACGAGGACAACGCGCCCGGGCCCTATTTCTCCTGGTCCCGGCTCCGCAAGGACGGAAATCACCCGGTCGTGCTCTCCGCGCGGGGGACCCACGCGACCTACGCCGACAGGAAGGACCTTGCGTGGTTCGAATCGGCCGCCGCGTCGTGTGACGATCTCGCCGCGTGCGCCGACCGGCCCTGGCGGACGTGGGAAGGCGGCGGGCTCTCGCGGCTCGACGACGTGCCCGAGAGCGCGCTCGCGAGGAGGGCGCTCGGGTTCGACGGCCGATGGGGCGCGACCGGCTTCCTCCCCGGCACGAGCGCGCCGCGCGGGCCGATGTTCCAGTCCGGGCATTGCGCGGGCGGCTTCGCGATCTGCCGCAAGCCGATTGAAATGGCGAGCTTGCCCGCGCCCGCTCCCGATCACGAGGTGAGCTCCCGACAGGAAATCTCCGAATGAAGGGAAGGCGCGCTCCCTAGGCGTGTGTCGATTGCCATCACCTCGGTACGCTCGTCCGCCCGGAGAGCGCGCTTGAGCGCTCCGGTTCGCCAGAGTATCCTGATTCCCAATGCGACCGGGGGAGGTGCTGGACGATCGGTTCGTGCTCGGGAGGCGAGCCGGATCCGGGGGGATGGGGACGGTTTGGCGCGCCGTCGACCGGAGCTCGGGCGCCCCCGTGGCGCTGAAGGTCCTGCGTGATCCCGAGGGAGACTCCGCCCCGCGTTTCCTGAAGGAGGCGCGTATCCTCTCGGCCTTCGAGCACCCCCACGTCGTGCGGTACGTGGCGCATGGCATTGCCGCGTCGGGTGAGGCCTGGCTCGCGATGGAATGGCTCGACGGCGAGAGCCTGCTCGCGCGCCTCGAGCGGGGCCCGCTCGACATCGAGGAGAGTTTGTCCCTCGCCCGCGCCGTGGCCGATGCGCTCGGCGCGGCGCACGCGCGGCGGATCGTCCACCGGGACGTGAAGCCGAGCAACCTGTTCCTCGTGGGCGGCGCAGCCGAGCACGTGAAGGTCCTCGATTTCGGCATCGCGCACGGCGGCGGGACGGGCGCGCTCACCCGGACGGGTTCGATCCTGGGGACGCCCGGGTACATGGCGCCCGAGCAGGCGCGCGGCGACGCGGACGCCGACGCGCGGGCCGACGTGTTCGCCCTCGGCTGCGTGCTGTTCGAGTGTTTGTCGGGGAAACCCGCGTTCCAGGGCGCGCACCCGATGGCGCTGCTCGCGAAGCTCCTGCTCGAGGAGCCGCCGCGCCTGCGGGACCTCTGCCCCGACGTGCCCGAGCCGCTGGCGACGCTCGTCCATCGGTTGCTTTCGAAGGAGCCCGTCGCCCGCCCCGAGGACGGCGCGGCGGTGCGCGAGCTCGTGGATCGAATCGACGCGACCGCGAGGTCACCCGTCTCGATCGGCGAGCCTTCGCGGGTCGGCCTCACGGGCACGGAGCGGCGGCTCGTCTCCATCGTGGCGGTCTCGCCGCCGCTCGATCGCGAGGCGCCGCGGGACCTCGTCGCAGCGGTCGAGCGTGTGGCCACGCCGCTCGGCGCGCGGGTCCTGGAGCTCTCGTCCGGCGTGGTCGTGGCCGTGCTGCTCGGCGAGGGGAGCGTGGTGGATCAGGCCGCGACCGCGGCGCGGTGCGCGTCGTGGGTGAAGCTCGCGGCGCCCGAGGCGGCGGTCGTCCTGGTGACGGGGCGCGGCGAGTCGACGAACCGGCTGCCCGTGGGCGAGGCGCTCGAGCGCGCGGCGGCGCTGCTCGACGAGGCGCTCTCCGAGGGCCGGGAGGGCGCGCCCGTCCGCATCGACGAGAACACGCGCGCGTTGCTCGACGCGCGTTTCGAGCTGGTCGAGCAGGAGGGCGGGCGGATCGCGCTCTGCGGCGAGCGCCGGACGGGGCAGGAGCGGCGCACCCTGCTCGGCAAGCCGAGCCCCTTCGTGGGCCGCGAGCGCGAGCTCCGGAACATCCTCGACCTCGTGACCGAGAGCTTCGAGGAGCGGCGCCCCTCGGCCGTGCTCGTGACGGCGCCGCCGGGGATGGGCAAATCGCGGCTCCGGCAGGAGCTCTTGCGCGTCATCAAGGAGCGCCACGCGAACGTCGCCTGCGCCCTCGCGCGGCCCGACGCGATCGGCGCCGGCTCGGCCTTCTCGTTGCTCTCGGGCGCCCTGCGCGACATCCTGCAGATCTCGGCGGGCGAGCCGATCGCGGCGCAGCGCCGCAAGGTCGAGCTGCTCGCGGCGGTGTTCGGAGGCGAAGCGGAGCGGCGCACGAACATGGAGTTCCTCGGCGAGCTGGCGGGCGCGCCGTTCCCCGACGACGGCAGCCCGCGCCTGCGCGCCGCGCGGCAGAACCCGATCTTCATGGCCGACCAGATCGAGGCGGCCTACCGCGCGCTCACGGCGGCGCTCGGGGCGACGCGGCCGATCCTCGTGGTGCTCGAGGATCTGCACTGGGGGGACGCGCCGTCGCTCAAGGTGCTCGACGCCTTGCTGCGGGACCTCTCGGACGTGCCGTTCGTCATCCTGGCCTTCGCGCGGCCCGTGGTGCACGAGGTCTTCCCGCGGCTCTGGGCGGGCCGGAGCATGCAGGAGATCCGGCTCGGGCCGCTCTCGCGGCGCGCGGCGACGGAGCTCGTGTCGGCCGCGCTCGGCGGGGACGTCGCGGCCGAGCGTGGCGCGGCGCTCGTGGAGCGCGCCGACGGCAACGCGTTTTTCCTGGAAGAGCTCATCCGCGCGGTCGCCGACGGCCGGGGCGGCGAGCTGCCGGACACGGTGCTCGGCATGGTGGAGGCGCGCCTCTCCGCGCTCGCGCCCGAGGCGCGCAGGCTGCTCCGGGCCGCGAGTATCTTCGGCGAGGTGTTCTGGGAGAGCGGCCTGCGGGAGCTGCTCGGCGACGGCGAGCCCATCGCGGCGTCACTCACGGAGCTCTGCGAGCGCGAGCTCGTCACGCGGCGGCTGCATTCGAGGTTCGCCGGGCAGGAGGAGTACACGTTCCGCCACGCGATCATCCGCGAGGGGGCGTACGCCATGCTCACGGACGACGACCGGCACCTCGGCCACAGGCTCGCGGGGGAGTGGCTCAAGCGCGCCGGCGAGCTCGACGCGCTCGTCCTCGCCGAACATTTCCAGCGCGGCCGCGACCCCGAGAACGCCGCGGCCCATTACCTGCGCGCCGGCAGCCAGTCGTTCGACCGGGACGACTTCTCCGGCGCGCTCCATTGCGCGCAGCGCGGGATCGAGTGCGGCGCCACGGGGGAGGTGCTCGGCAACCTGCTCACGCTCCGGGTGATGGCGCATTGCTGGCGCTCGGAGCTCGAGAGCGCGCACTGGGTGAGCGTCACGGCGCTCCCGCTCGTGGCGCCCGGGAGCCGCTGGGCGTGCTTGCTCCTCTTTCACGGCACCTGGGCGTCGCTCGTCGTGGGCGCGGAGAGCGATTTCCTCTGCATGGCGAGCCGCTTCAAGAGCTTCGACCCGGACGCCGAGGCGCGCCGCGATTACCTGCTCTGGGCCCCGCTCGCGGCCTCGCTGCTCACGTCGTACGGGCGGCGGGAGCTCTGCCGCGCCTTGCTCGACCGGGCCGAGCGGCTCGCGGCCACGATGCCCGCGCTCGACCTCGACCTCGTCGGCTCCCTGGCCATCGGGCAGAGCGACGAGTTACGCGCCTTCGAACGAGCGCCGTTCCGCCAGCTCGAGCTCACGCGGCGGGCCGTCTCCGCCTTCGAGGCCATCGGCGACGCCCGCAACCACATCACCGCGCTGAACCGGCTCGGTCAGGCCCTCGGCGAGGTGGGCGAGCGCGAGGCGGGCGAGCGCGCGCTCCGCTCCGCCGTGGATCATGCGCGCCGCATTCGTGGGCCCTTCGTGCTCCTGCAATCGGAGCTGCACCTCGCGGCGTTGCTCGTCGGTTACCACGAGCCGTCGAAATGGGTCGAGGCGCATGCCATCGCCGAGCGCGTGCTCGGGGCGTCGGGGGTGAGCGACGGGTATCGCGGCTGGGCGCACGGCATCCGGGCGCAGATCCACCTCCACCGCGGCGCCTACGAGGACGCCGTCCGCGAGGCGCGGGCGGCCCTCGCGCTTTGCCACCGCGTCCCCTTGCGCAAGCTCTGGATCACGACGCTCCTCGTGCGGAGCCTCGTCCTCTCGCGCAGGCCCGCCGAGGCGCGCGCGCTCGCCCGCGAGATCGGCGCGGCGCTCGGCGGGGACGGCGGCGGGTACGTCGAGATCGAGGCGCGGCTCGTGGTGGCCGAGGCGAGCGCCGAGGAGGGGGACATGGAGGAGGCGTCGAGCGCGCTCCGGGAGGTGATGCGCCGGATCGAGGCGCGCGCCGAGGAGATCCCGGACGAGGGCTTGCGCTCGCATTACCTGCACGACGTGCCCGAGAACGTGCGCGCCCGTTCGCTCGCGGCGGCCTGGCTCTGATCGGCGGGCCCGAGCGCCATTGACGGAGCGGCGCGAATCGGGCTTCATGCCACGTCATGGGACTTCGATCATCGGGGTGCAGCGTCATCACCGGGGCAGGGGGCGGCTTCGGCCGCGCGCTCGCGCTCGAGCTCGCCGCGCGGGGCGGGCGGCTCGTGCTCTCGGACCTCCACCCGAGCGCGGCCGAGGAGACGGCCCGCCTCGCCCGCGCCCGCGGCGCCGCCTCGGTCACGGCGGTCGGCTGCGACGTGACGAAAATGGAAGAGGTGGAGGCGCTCGCGAAGACGTGCGAGGGCCCGGTCGATCTGCTGGTCAACAACGCCGGGGTCAGCAGCGGCGGGCTGGTCGGGGACCTCGCGCTCGAGGATTGGCGCTGGACGATCGAGGTCGACCTCTTCGGCGTGATCCACGGCTGCCACGCCTTCGTCCCGCGCATGAAGAAGCAGGGCTCCGGCCACATCCTCAATGTCGCCTCGGCCGCGGGCCTGCTCTGCGCGCCGCGCATGGCCGCGTACAACGCCGCCAAGGCCGGCGTCATCGCGATCTCGGAGACGCTCGCCGTGGAGCTCGACGGCACGGGCGTGGGCGTGACCGTGCTCTGTCCGACGTTCTTCAAGACGGACATCGTGAATTCGGGTCGGTTCGCGGATCCCGAGACGAAGAAGCTCGCGGACAAACTCATGTCGACCGGGCGGCCGGTCGAGGAGGTGGTGCTCGCGGCGCTCTCGGCGGTGGAGCGCGACGAGCTTTATGCGGTGCCGATGGCCGACGCGCGCTGGCTCTGGAGGCTCAAGCGCGTGGTGCCGAGCTCGTTCCGCAAGCTCGTCAGCCTCGGCGTGAATCTGCGCGCGAAGGGCTGAAGCGCGGCGCGCTCGGCCCTCAGCGCAAGCCTTCGAGATAAGAGCCGAGCCCCCGCTCCTCGGACCAGGTGCGGAGCTTCTCCAGGGCCTTCGACTCGATCTGCCGGATTCGCTCCCGGCTCAACGAAAACGAGCGGCCGATCTGCTCCAGGGTATGGTCGTCCTCGCCCGTCAGGCCATAACGGAGCCTCAGGACCTCGCGCTCGCGGGGCGTGAGGGTCTCGAGCATCTCGCTCGCCGCCTCGCGCATGCGGCTGCGCGCGAGCGCCTCGTCGGGCGCGTCCGTCTCGCTCGCGAGCAGGTCGCCGAAGCGGAAATCACCCTCGCCGCCGATGGGCGCGTCGAGGCTGACCGGCGAGAGCGAGAGCGCGCGGACCGCCTGCACCTTGTCGAGCGGCACCCCCGAGCTCTCCGCGATCTCCTCCTGCGAGGGCGTACGCGCGTTTTTCTGCGACAGCGCCCGCTCCGCGCCGAGGACCCGGCGCCGGCTCGCCGTGAGGTGCACCGGCATGCGCACGTCCTTGCCCTGATAAAGGAGCGCCCGCTCGATCGATTGCCGGATCCACCACGCCGCGTACGTGCCGAACCGATAACCACGCGCGTAGTCGAACTTGTCGGCGGCCCGGATGAGGCCGAGGTTGCCCTCTTGCACGAGGTCGAGCAGGGGGACGCCGCGGCTATTGTAATGGCGCGCCGTCGCGACCACGAGGCGCAGGTTCGCCCGTACGAGCTCGCCCTTCTCGTGCGCCGCGCGCGCCCGGGCCTTCGCCGAGCGATCACGCGCCTCGTCGACGTGCGCCCGCTCCTCGGCCGAGGCGCCCTTCACGCGCGCCGCGAGCGCGTGGTCGAGCCGCTCGACGAACGCCGGGTCGACCCGGAGCGTGTCGAATGCACCCACGAGATCCGCGGGCAGATTGGCGTCCGGCCCCTCGGCGAGCGCGCGGGCGCGCTCGAGGGTTTGCACGAGCCGTCCGGTGGTCTCCGTCGCGTCCGGCGCCTCGCCGTTGAGGAGGAGATCCCGGGCGTTCGTCTTGCCAGACTGGATCTCCACGGCCATTGCGGCGAGCGCGTGCACGGCTCCCGGGGCGCGGACGAGCTCGGAGACCGCGTCGCGCTCCGCGTCGACGATCCGGCGCCCGAGCGCGGCCTCGGCCTCGCGCGTGAGCGGATGGCTCGATTCGAGCCCACGCAGGTAGAGATCGGTGGCGTTCTGCATGGGCGCCGCGCGAGGAGCCGGGGGCGTGGGTGCCTTCCGCGTGCGCGGATGGCGCTTGCGTGCGGGCTCCTTCGCGGGGCCCGCGATCCTCAACTTGTCCAATGTGGTCTCCTGGCCCGCGTCCTGCCCGGCGAAGGGACGCGGCCGAGGTGATGCTCGCCGGGGTTACGGAACGTAAGCATCCCTCGCGCGTCCGGAAGGGGGGGGCGCACAAAAGAATTCGGGCGAGGGAGCCATCCCAGGCGCGAACTGCGATTGTTTGCGTGCCGTCAGCCCGTCAGGAGCATGGCCACCATCGCGGCCGAGGCGGTCTCGCCCCAGCCGGAGAGCGCCTCGGGGATCCGGACGCTCACCATTTCCATCGAACCCCCACAACGTAGCGAGCCTTCGTGAATCTGCCCGCGCCTCGTGACATCGATTCCGCAGAGGCCGATCGTCCCCGTGATCGCCTCGGGCCCGATCCAGAGATCGGTGATACGGCCGCGCAAGAGGCCCTCGACGTGCAGCCGCTTCTCCATACGCGTGACGCGGAGGCGGATCGGCTCGGCGCCCCAGAGCCCCTCGACCTCGGGGCCACGCACCTCGGCGCTCAGCGTCTTGCCGAGCATGAGCCCGCGCAGGAACTTCCCGTCGTCCTCCGCGTAGAGGCCAACGTTGACCACGGGCCCGATCGCCGTCCCCTCGCCGATCGTCGCGTACACGACGTGCCCGCCCGAGCCCTGGAGGAAGAAGTCGTTTGGCCGGGCCGGCTCGTCGTAGAGCGCCTCCTGCGAGGGCGTGTTCGGCTCCTCGTACACGCAGGAAGCAGGCGCGAGGAGGGAGAGCGCGAGGAGGGGAAGGGGGAGCCTGGGCATCACGGACCTCGATGGTTCACAAGGCGCTCGTGGCGCCGCACGACAGCCGGGCTCAGAGGAGCCCCGCCTGCTTCAGGAACGCCTCCTCGACCGCCGCGTAATCGATCGTCACGTCGAGGCGGGCGAGGACCGAATAAAAGCCGAACTGCAGCCGGTTCATGAAGAGCATGCCCGGCGGGAGCTGCACGAAGTTCCCGTCCTTCTTGAAGAGCACCTCGTTCTTCATTTCCTTGATGCCTTCGACCAGGCTCGCCGCATAAGCGCGCGTGATCCTGTACGGCGAGGAGAAGACCGGCTCGAAGCAGCGGCGCGAGTAGGCGACGGCCATCCGCTCGTACGTCCCGCCCTCCGTGAGCAGGATCTTCGCCGCGATGTCGCCGAACGCCCGCTCGTCCCGGGAGATCGCCGCGCGGTGGAGGCCCCGCGCGAGCGTGAGCCGCTCCCCCTCGATGGGCTGCACGCAGCCGAAATCGAGGAAGATGATCGAGCCGTCGTCCTGGAAAAGGTAATTGCCCGGGTGCGGATCGGCGTTGAACATCCCGCCGACGAGGTTGCCCTTGAAGACGAACCGCCAGAGCGTCTCGGCATACTGCGCGCGGATCACCTCGTCCGCCTCGCAGGCCTCCTCCAGGGTTTTTCCGCGCACGAGCTCGCTCGTGAGCACACGCTTGCTCGATCGATCGGCGATGACCTCGGGAATGCGGATCGCCCCATCACCCTCGTGCATCGCCGAGAACGCCCGCTGTCGCCGGGCTTCGAGCTCGTAATCGAGCTCCTCGGTGAAGCGCGCGCGGAGCTCGGCGAGCACGGCCTTGGGATCCAGCCGCTTCGGCCCGAGCACGGCCACCATCCCGCCGAGGACGTCGGCATTCTCGAGGTCGCTCTCCACGGCCTTCTCGATGCCGGGGTGCTGCACCTTCACCGCGACCTCGCGCCCGTCGAAGAGCCGCGCCCGGTGCACCTGGCCGATCGAGGCGCTCGCGAACGAAAGCTCGTCCCACTCCGCGAAGAGGCGGTCGATCGGCCCGCCGAGCTCCTCCTCGACCCGCGCGCGGATGGCCGCCGGGGACGAGGTCGGCGCCGCATTGCGGAGCTTGCCCATGGCCGCCTCGTAGGCCTCGCGCTGGGCCTCGGGGACCATGCCGTCCACGTAACTCGCCATCTGCCCGGCCTTGGCGGCGAGCCCGCGCAGCGTGCCCAGCATCTCCGCGGCCTTGTGCGCGGCGGCGTCCGCGGCCGAGTTGCCGCGGATCAGGCTCGCGCCCGTGCGCGCCCCGACCGCGGCCAGGCGCGCGAGCCGGCCGAGGCGTCCTTCCGGGATCTTTCGTTCGTCGGTCATCGTCGGGGCTGCGGTGTGGGGGCGCGGGGGGCCCGGTTCAAGCGTGGCTCAAGGTTTCTCGATCCAGCGACCGATGTCGGGGATCTGGAGCTTCGAGAGGCGATCGAGGAGCACGTCCATCGTATCGGCCGACGCGCAGAGCGGGCGGTGAATGGGGCGGATGAAGCCCTCGGCCATCGCGTGATCGAGGAACGCGACGAGGTGGTCGTAGTAGCCGCGCACGTTGAGCAATCCGACGGGCTTTTTGTGGTAGTTGAGCTGCGACCAGGTGACGACCTCGAAGACCTCCTCGAGCGTGCCCCAGCCGCCGGGCAGGGCGATGAAGGCGTCGGCCAGGGAGGCCATCATGGTCTTGCGGGCGTGCATGCTGTCGACGACGAAGAGCTCGGTCAGGCCCTCGTGCGCGAGCTCGCGGCTCTTGAGCTTCTCGGGGATCACGCCGTAGACCTTGCCGCCCTTGATCAGCGCGCCCTCCGCGACGGCGCCCATCATGCCGACGCGGCCGCCGCCGTACACGACATCGATGCCACGCTCGGCGAGGTAGCCGCCGGCTGCGCGGGCGGCGTCGAGGTAATGGGTCCCGACCCCGCCGGAGGAACCGCAGTAGACCGCGACGCGGCGGAAAAAGGGAGGGCGCGTGCTGTTCATGGCGCGGAAGATAGTCCAGGCCGCCGCCTCGGGCACCCGGAAAATTCGGCAAGAGCGGAAAACTCCTGCTTATGCCGTTTCGTTACGGGCCGACGTGGACCGCCGGCGCGCCGGAGACGATGCCGCCCACCCAGTCGGTCAAGGCCGCGCCTTGCACGGTGGTGTTGTAATACCCGCTTCCGCCGAGGTAGGTGTGGGTCGTGGAGCTCACGTAATAGCTGCTCCACGCGGGGGAGGGCTCGAGGAAGCTCTCGCGCAGCTCGTTGAGGCCCGCGGTGTATTCGGCGCCGGTGAGGGCCGACGGGAAGATGCCGTCGATGTTCGAGCAGTTGTTCTTCCCGTACCCGAAGAACTGCGTGATCGTGTTGTCCTTGTCGGAGGAGAGCAGGCCGAGCGAGGCATCCGGGTATTTTTGCCCGTAGAGCGTCCAGGCATTGGAGAGGCCGCCGCCGTTCGGCAGGGTACACTCGACGCAATCGGCGGGCAGGGTCTTTTCGAATCCGTAGAGCTCGCGCCAGCGCTGCTGCAGGCAGGGCGACATGTAGGTGTCGGTCATCGGGGGGCCGGAGTCGTCGATCAGCGCGACGGGCGTGGGGCAAAACGCCTGCGCGACGCGATCGTAATTGTAGAACGCGCCGAACCCGCCTGCGCTCACGCCCGTGAGCAGGACCTCGGTCGCGCCCTTGAAGGTGGGGATGATGCGCTTCAGGTAATGGCCGATGTTCGCGTACCCGACGAACTGCTGGCCCTTCGGCGCGCCGAGGCCCGGCACGTCGGCCGTGTTGTCGCCGGCGTGCACGTCGCCGGTGCAATAGGGGACGTAGACGAAGCTCCAGTCCTTGACGGCGTTCGCGTCGTTCGTCGTGTTGAAGATGCCGTTCTGACCGCCGCCGTTTTTCCAGCCGTCAAAGTTGCCCTGCCCGTAGGAGCTCGGGTTCAGGTTGCAGGTGGTCCCGTTGAAGCAAGCGCCGCCGCCCTCGAGGAAAATGACGAGCTTCGTCGAGGCCGGGTTGATGCGGACGCCGAAGCCGGTCGCGCTGCCGTTCCTGCATTTCGCCTCGGGCACCGGCACCCAGGTCCATTGCCCCGGCGCCGCCTCCACGGGCGCCCCGTCGAAGGGGCCCTCCGGCGCGCACATCGGCGCGCCGCCGCCGGAGCCGCCCATTCCGCCGCCACCCGCGCCCATTCCACCGCTGCCCGCGCCGCCGGAGCCGCCCATTCCGCCGTCGCCGCCGGAGCCGCCCATTCCGCCGCCGCCCGCGCCGCCCTCGCCGCCGGCGCCGCCGCCGCCGCCCACGGACGCGCCGCTGCTCGAGCTCGACGTGGGCGTGAAGAGACCGGTATCGCCCCCGTCGCCGCCGCAGCCGGTGACGGCGAGGACCGAGGCGAGGGGAATGGCAAGCGTGCAAGAGAATGGAAGCGCTCTCATGTCGACACCGTAAAGGATCGGCGACGCACGCTCAACGCGGAACGCTCGGGTGGAAGAATGGGAGCCGGGGTGGAAACGGTCGGGGCGGTGAGGAGGAGGGCGAGGAGACCGAGAAAACAAAGAGGGCGAGGGAGGGGCGTGGGTGAGCGTGCCCCTTGACCTCACGCTCCCGTCTTGCCTATCGTCTCGGCCTTCGCATGGCGAACGCGCGCACGCGGGCAGGATCGAACCTTCTCCTCGACGAATACTGGGAGGCGGGTGACGACCGTTTCGTCGACGAGGTCCTCTCGCTCACGGCCGGCAAGAAGCTCAAAGCTCTCGCCGATCGCTGGTTCAAGGACGGCCGGCCCTTCGCGCGCCGCACGCTCGTCGCGTACATCGCCGACGGCTGCGACAGGCCGCACCACCGGCCGCTCGTGAAGGCGCTCTTCAAGCTCGCCGAGAAGGCCCGCGACGATGAGCTCGTCGGCCACTTCATGGTGGCCTTCGACCGGCTCGTGGAGCGCAAGCTCGTGGAGAAGTCGCGTTACGACTGGTCGAGCCGGCAGTCCTCGAAGGTGCGCGTGCTCGTGGGCACGGGCAAACACCCGACCCGCTACTGGGGCCGCAACGACACGTCGCCGCACTTCTCGAAGGCCACGCGCAATTACCTGCGCCGCCGCGTGCTCCGGTACTTCCGCGACATCGGCCGCAAGGATCCCGTCCGGTACGGCAAGGCGATCCGCAAGGCGCTCGTGCTCTACCGCGACGACCACCTGGACAAACCCGAGCGCCTGCTCGACGCGTGGAGCCTGCTCCACGTGCTCTACCACGGCTCGCCGGCGATCGATCGGCAAGCGGACGGCATCCGCGTGGCGAAGGATCACTCGCTCGCGGAGCTCGAGCCCGCGCCGCTCTGGCCCGAGGCGTGGACGGGCTGCTTCGAGGAGGTGCTCGCGCTCGTGACCACGGCGAAGAGCCGCACGGTGCGCGCCTTCGCGGTGGCGTGGCTCAAGGCGAATTACACGCGGGAGCTCGGCACGCTCACGATGGCGCGCCTGCGCCCGCTCATCGCGAGCCCGAACGAGGAGGTGCAGATCTTCGCGGCCGACCTCCTGCGCACGGCCGAGGGCATCTCGAGCCTCACGGTGGCCGAGTGGCTGGAGCTGCTCCAGATCGACAACCCGACGGCGCTCGGCTTCCTCTGCGAGGCCATCAAGAAGCACGTCACGCCCGCGCGGCTCACGCTCGAGCAGTGCGTCGACCTCGCGTGCTCGCCGATCGCGCCCGTCGCCGAGCTCGGGCTCGACTGGGCCATGAGCAAGAAGACGGCCGGGATCAAGTCGATCGAGGCGATCCTGAAGCTCGCCACGGCGCGGGCGCCGCGCGCGCGAGAGGCCGCGGCGAAGTGGGTCGTGTCGACCCTCTCGACCGCCAAGGAAGCGCGCATGACGCACGTCCGTGACCTCGTGGACGCGCGTTACGAGGACGTGCGCCGCGAGGCCCTCCAGCTCTTCGAGCGCGACGTGCGCTTCAAGGACGATCCGGCGCTCTGGTCGGCGCTCGCGGAGAGCCCGTACGACGACGTGCGCGCGTTTCTCCTCGCGCACCTCGTCCAGCGCGAGAAGGCGCTCGGCCCGGCGACGCTCGAGCGGATCTGGGCGACCACGATCCTCGCGGTGCACCGCGGATCGAAGCAGAAGCGCACGGCGCTCGGGCAGATCGCCTCGCGTATCGTGGAGCACCCGAACGAGGCCGAGCCGCTCGTGGGGCTGCTCGGGTATGCGCTGCGCAGCGTGCGGCCTCCGGAGCGTCGCGCGGCGCTCGCGGCCGTCTCGCGCGCGGCTTTCCAGGCGCCGGCGCTGCGCAGCGCGATCGGGCGCAAGTTGCCGGAGCTCTCGCTCTTCCAGGAGGAGAGGGCGTGAACGTCGATCTCCGTTATCTGGGCAAGAGCGGCGTGCTCGGGGCGGCGCAGAGCCTGCTCGTGCGTTTCTCTCCGAACCTCGCGCGGCCGAAGACCTTCTTCGACGCCGAGCTCAAGGACGCGATCCGCTTCCGCGAGGCGATGAGCGCGCTGCACGACGTGGTCGTCGGCGACCTCAAGTTCCGGAAGAAGGACAAGACCGCGTACCAGGCGTGGAAAAAGGCCGAGGAGGAGCGCGAGCGAGAGCTCAAGGCGCAGTTCTTCGACCAGGCGAAGCGCGCCGAGATGGCGCGGCTCGCGAAGGAGCCGATCCCGCCGAACCTGGACAAAGACTTCCGCAAGATGCATCGGCTCTACTGGGACGCGCGCGTCAAGTGGGCGAACGAGCTCGCGCGGAACGATCCCGAGCTCTTCCGCCACCTCGTGCCTTGTGATCCGGTCGTGACCGTGGCGCCCGATGTCGTCTTCTTCGAGTGTTTCTCCAAGGACGAGTCGAGCTACGGCTGTTTGTCCGTGGACCGCGGCTCGTTCGTGGGCGCGCAGGAGGCGGGGCTCGGCACGACGAACGTCGACTACTCGATCGCGCTCTACGAGCATTTCCAGACGCTGCGCAGCTACCGCAAGACGCGCCTCTCGGTGGATCCGGCCGGCTTCGACGTGAAGGTCGAGGGTTTGGCGGACTACCGCGAGGAGAAGATCGACCTGCCTCCCTCGTGGCTGCGGGGCTTCGGCCAGATCCAGGCCTCGACGTGCTTGCCGAGCCGCCGCGTGGATCTGCCCGTCGAGGTCGTGTACGCGATGCTCGCGCACCTGAAGCGCCACCGCGAGAAGAGCGGGCCGCGTTGCATCCGCTTCGTGCTCACGCCGGGCAAGGCGCCGAAGATCATCCTCGATCCGTGGGGGATCGAGATCCCGTCGCGCGGGCCGGTCTACGACGGCGGGCTGGAGATCGGCGGCGATGGATCGAGCGGCAAGCTCGGGCCGTATCGCTCGGCGCCCTCGGTGCACGATCGGACCGAGGAGGTGAAGATCTGGGGCCGGCGGCGGCTCTTCGCGCTCGCTCGCGTGCTGCCGCTCTGCGAGCGCGTCGAGGTGCGGCTGCTCGGATCGGGCCTGCCGAGCATCTGGATCGCGCACATGGGCGACATGCGCCTCGTGCTCGCGCTGAGCGGCTGGACCACCAACGATTGGACGAGCGGCTCGGGGCTCGATCTGCTCGCGGGCGCGTGGGAGCCGGACGTGCGCACCATGCAGCAGGCGGACAGGTTCCTCCAGAGCGAGCAACGCGCGACCTTACCGGCGATCGCCGCGGCGACGGGCGCCTCCGAGGAGAACCTCGTGCCCGCGCTGCACGCGCTCGCGAAGCGCGGGCAGCTCATCTACGACCACGCCGATCGCGTCTATCGTTACCGGCAGGTGATGCCTTCCGTGCTGAGCGAGGCGCTCATCGGGCCCGAGCATCCGGAGCTCGTCGAGGGCCGCGCGATGGTCAGGACAAACGCGGTCACGATCGATCGGGACGAGCTGCTCGCGGACGGCCGGCGCGCGGTCGTCGGCAAGGCCAAGGGCACGGGGTGCGAGGCGATCTTCGACGAGGACCTCGCGATCAAGAAGGCGAAGTGCTCGTGCTCGTACTTCTACAAGAGTGGCCTGCGCGCCGGGCCTTGCCGGCATTTGCTGGCGCTCAAGATGGTCCTCTCGAGCCGGGCCCTCCCGCAGATGCGAGCGCCCGAGCCCGCGCCCGAGCCGCCGAAGGTGTCGAAGTGGTCGTCGGGCGAGGGCTTTTCCATCCCGATCACAATCCTCAATGACCTCCGCAAGGTGGCGAATCGCAAGAACACCACCGTGTCGCGGGTGCTCGAGGAGGCGTGGGACGTGGCCATGCCGCAGATCCAGTCGGCGCGATCGTGGACGAATGCGATCTCGATGGCGGACGCCACGCTCGCGCGCGCGCTCACGACGAGGAGCCCGAGCGATACCGTGGAAGAGCGGCTCGCGTTGCCGCCCGACGTGCTCGCGGAGGTGAAGCGCATCGCGGATCGGTTCCGCGCCGAACGCGCGTCGGTGCTCTGTCTGGCCTGGCTTTTGGGTAGGAAATCGTTGTAGAAATGTTGTCGTCTCGTTCGACGCGCTCGCGTCCAGCCTTGCAAGGAGGTCCGTCCGCCCGAGCCCACCATGCTGCGGCGTTCCGCCGTGGCGGAGTTCGTTCCCCCATGCGTCCCCGCGCCCGATGTTCTTTGGGCCCTAAAGCCCCCAACCTGCATCCACTCAGCGGACCCATGGGTCTGGATGCAGGTAGGGGGCCTAGGGCCTCGGTGATCGGTCGTGGTCCTAGGCGAGTAGTCGGGCGGACGGGCTTCCTTGGAGGGCTGGACGGCGCGTCGAACGATGGATCCATCACGCGCCCGAACGCTCGGGTGATGCGTGTGGTTGCAACCTCGATCTAGCGGGAGTTGCCGTGGGCTTCTGGGACAAAGTCAAGTCCTTCATCGGCACCGGCAAACCCGGCGAGGGCGAGCCCGGGAAAAACGATCAGGGCGACAAACCGCAGGCGGGGTCGACGAAGTCGACGACGACGGGCGGCGCGGTCGCGACGTTCACCACGACGAACCCCGCGCCTGCCGCGGCGGCGACGCCTGCGAAGAAAAAAGACAAACCGAAGCCGAAGGACCCGTACGACACGTCGGGGATCCTCGGTTTGTCGGCGGACGAGATGCGCAAGCGCGCGCTCAAGATCAACCCGTACCAGACGGCGTGGATCGGGCGCGTGGACACGATCCCGCCGCAGAGCGACGAGCGCACGGCGCTGATCGATCGAGGCCTCATCCTGCGCGGCTTGCTCACGGAGCCGCAGATCGAGGAGATCCACCGCGTCGGTGATCTCTGGCTCAAGCACCACGAGGCCGCGAGTATGGCGACCGTCGTGGCCCGCAAGAAGGCCGACGAGGCGATCGAGGAGCTCCGTCGCCAGAAGGCCGAGCGCAAGGCCGAGAAGAAGCGCCTCGCCGCCGAGCGCAAGAAGAAGCGCGCCGAGGACGTCGCCAGGCGGCGCGCCGAGGACATCATCTTCCTCGGCCGCGGCGTGTCCGGCAGCCTCGGGGATCGTCGCGCGAACGTCGAGGCGCTGCAGAAGCAGGGTTTGCCCCTGCTGTCGACGCCCGCGGAGGTCGCGAAGGCCCTCGCGCTTCCGATCCCGCGCCTGCGCTGGCTCTGCTACCACAACGACGCGGTCGAGAAGCCGCATTACGTGTACTTCGAGGTGCCGAAGCGCTCGGGCGGCATGCGCCTGCTCTCGGCCCCGCACGAGGCGCTCGCGAAGGTGCAGCAATGGATCCTCCAGAACGTGCTCGCGAAGCTCTCGGTGGAGAGCGAGGCGCACGGGTTCGTCAAGGGCCGCTCGACGGTGACGAATGCGCGAGCGCACCTCGGGCGGGGGACGGTGGTGAACCTCGACCTGTCGGACTTCTTCCCGACGATCACGTTCGGCCGCGTCCGCGGGCTCTTCGTATCGATCGGGTATTCACCCGCCGTGGCCACGATCTTCGCGCTGCTCTGCACGGAGTCGCCGCGGCGCAAGGTCGTCTACGACGGCACGACGTACTGGGTGGCCGTCGGCGAGCGCGGGCTGCCGCAAGGCGCGTGCACGAGCCCGGCGATATCGAACCTGGTCGCCCGCAAGCTCGATCGGCGCCTCACGGGCATGACGCGGAAGATGGGCTGGACGTACACGCGGTACGCCGACGACCTCACGTTCTCCGCGGCGAACGAGCTCATCGACGACGGCAAGGGTGGCCAGAAGAAGGGCCGGAGCGACCTCGGGATCCTGCTCGCGCGGGTGCGGCACATCGTGCAGGAGGAGGGCTTCGCCATCAACCCGAAGAAGGGTCGTGTGCAACACGCCGGCGGCCGGCAAGAGGTCACCGGGATCGTGGTGAACGACAAACTCGGGATGCCGCGCGAGGAGGTCCGCAAGCTCCGCGCGATCCTGCACGCCGCGAAGAAGACCGGCCTCGCTACGCAGAACCGCGAGAACATCCCCCATTTCGAGGCGTACCTGCAGGGGAAGATCGCCTACCTGAACATGGTGGACCCGGAGCGGGCGATGCAACTCGCGAAGGCCTTCCTCGAAATCCCCCGCTGAACTCCCTTTGCATCGACCGCAACGCGGTCGATGCACCAGAGGTCCAGGGCTTGCCCTGGTCCGGGTCGAGGGGCGGACAGCCCCTCGTCGGGTCCGGGGTGAAGCCCCGGCGCGACGCTACCGGCGGATCCGCACGATCGTGCTCTGCCCGAACTCCTTCACGGCGCGCATGCCGTGCCAGCCCTCCGGCACCGAAGGGTCGGTCCAGTCGAAGACCCATTTCGCGTCGATCGGCGCGAGGTTCACGCAGCCGCCGCTCTTCGGCTCGCCCCAGGCGTCGTGCCAGTAGGCGCCGTGCAGCGCGTGGGGGCCGCTGAAGTTCAGGACCCAGTTCACCTCGGCGTGCACGAGGTTCTCGTCGGAGCTCGAGACCATCGACGCCGTGCGGAACTTGCCGTCGACGCGGAAGAGGCCGACGGGCGTGGACGCGGTCTTCAGCGGATCGATCCCCGGATACGGGACGCCGCCGCGGCCCGGGGAGATCATCGTCGCGTACACCGGGCGCAGGCCCTCGTAAGCCACGAACGTCCCATTCAGGACCCGCACGTCGACCCATTTGCTCGTCGATGGGTCCTTGGCTTTGAGCCACGGCGCCTCGGTGACGGCCTCGACGATCTGCGCGTCCTCGGCGAGGACGTACACGCCGCTCTCCTTCGTCTCGACGAACGTTTTGCCGTCCTGCTCGATCCTCGCGCCGGTGAGGCCGACCCAGCCGAGGCGCGGGAAGGTCTCGTCGGTCTTCACGAGCTTCCCGTCGTCGCCCGTTTTCCATTTCGCGCGAGGCTTCTGGCGGAAGAAGGCGAGCGGGAGCTTGACGTCCTCGCCGAGTGTGACGCCGTGGAACGTCGAGCGTGGGTAGAGCTTGATGCGATCTTTCGGGATGATCGCCTGGTCGGCCGTGAGCACGAAGGTGCGGCCGCCGGATTCGAACGAGCGCACGAAGGCGATCGTCGAGCCGAGCTGGACCGACCTGCGCGCTTCGCGCACGAGTGGGCCGAACGGCAAGAGCTCGGGCGGGCCTTCGCCGGCGGGGGCGAGGTCGACGCCGACGAGGGCTTTGTCGATGGCGGCGATCGCCTCGGGATCCCCGGCGGCGGCGCGGGCCTTCTCGACCTTGGCCTCGTGGCGCTCGAGGTCCCATTCGACGGCCTGTTGCTCGGCGCGCGTGGGGATGTGGTCGTAACGCGGGGCGCCGATGGATTCGCCGTACTGGTAGGGCCAGGGCGAGCTCACGTCGGCCGCGTCGCGCCGCAGGATGACCACGGCCGGGTCTTTTTCGTCGATCGTCGCGGCGGCGCCGGCGCAGACGTAACCACGCGGCTCGACGGCGTACCAGGCGTCGCAGCCGCCGAAGCCCTTGACCTGCGCGGCCTCGACGCTGCCGCCCTTGAGCGGCACGGAGCTGCCGAGGGCGAGGTAGCCGAGCCAGGCGCGGCTCGCGCCGGGCTGGGGGTGAATCCAGGCGAAACGACCCTTCGACCAGATACGCGGCGCCGCGGGCGCGGGGGCAGGCGCGGGTGCGGGTGCGGCGGCAGCGGACGCCGAAGCGGGGGCGGGCGCGGGGGCGGCGGCGGGGGGCGCCGGGGGCATCAGCTCTGCGGCGGGGCTCGGGCTCGGCGTCGGCTCGGTCTTGGCGCTCGTGCACCCCGAAAGCGCTGCGAGGGCGACGAGGCCCGCGCACGGCGCACCGTGGACGAACGCGGGGGGCCTGGGAGCAGGGGCGCGAGTCATGGCGGGGGCGGCAGAGCCGTGGCGAGTTCCCAGTTACGCGTTTGACGCCCGGTGTGCAAAACATTTAACCTGGCGGAGCCCTCTGCGCGGGAGGGAAGAGCCATTTTGGGCCACCCGCGTCGGGGCAGGTTCGTGTCGTCGAGGAGGCGCCGTCCGATGAGCTTGGGGCACCGTTACCATGGGCGGATCGTCTTGATCGGGTCGTTCGTCGCCGCGCTGTTCGCGGCGTGCGCGCAGGGCAATCACGTCGAACCCACGGGAGGCGCCGCCAGCGGCGGCGCGGGCGGCGAGGGCGGCGGAGGGATTCCTCCGGGCCAGATCGGCGGCCCTTGTGACGACGACACGCCTTGCGAGCAGGGCGAGTGCACGAACGTCGGCCCGAACAAGTACTGCGTGGTGCCTTGCCCGCCCGCTTGTCCCGACGGCACGTACTGCGCGATCATCAACGGCGACTCGATCTGCGTGCCCGACCTCGGCGCCCAGTGCCGGCCGTGCGTCACGTTCCTGCAATGCTCGAACCCCTCGGACGCGTGCTTGACGGCGCCGGCGGGAGACAAGTTCTGCGCGCGAGATTGCACGACGGACGGCGAGTGCCCGAACGGCTTCACGTGCATGGAAGGCGCGAAGTATCCGCCGACGCAGGGCGGCGAGGTGCCGGACGCAGGCGCGGGGGACGACGCGGGCGGCGGCGGCGCGGGCGGCGAGGGAGGCGCGGGAGGCGCGGGCGGCGGCGCACCCGACGCGGGGACGACCAAGCCGCCGCCGGGGCAGGCCTACAAGTTCTGCGTGCCCAACGTGCCGTTCTCGTGCCGGTGCGACGAGAAGCGGGACGGCGTCGAGAAGGGCTGCTCGAACTCGAACCAGTTCGGCACCTGCGTGGGCGTCGAGACGTGCAACGGCGAGTCGGGGAATTTCGAGGGCTGCACGGCGAAGGTCCCCGCGGCCGAGGCGTGCAACGTCATCGACGACGACTGCGACGGGGCGATCGACGAGGGCGAGCCGAACGAGCTCTGCAGCGCGGAGGGGCCGGTGCCGCCGCACGCGTCGTGGGCTTGCAGCGAGCAAGGCAAGTGCGAGCTCGGCCCGTGCGAGCCCGGCTGGTCCGCCTACCCGCCCGGCCCCATCGCGGACGGCTGCACGTGTCCGGTCGAGATGGGCGAGCCGAACGACCTCTGCATGAACGCGACGCCCGCGGGCAGCGTGAGCGACACGAGCGGGAGCAGCATCACGATCACGGGCACGCTCGGGGGCGCGGGTGACGTCGACGTGTGGTCGTTCGACACGGTCGACACGGCCGAGGGCAACGTGACGAACTCGTACCACGTGAGCATCGACTTCGTGTCGCCGACGCCGAACGACGAGTTCGTGATCGACGTGATCCGCGGCGACGCGTGCACGGATACGCCCGCGGGCGGCGGGGTGGGGATCACGTCGTACGACTGGTGCGTCGACGGCAAGTCGGCCGACGGGCTCCAGGGCGAGGCGCCTTGCTCCAACACCGGGGCGCAGCCCACGCACTGCAACGACAACTCGACGAAGTACTACGTGCGCGTCTACCGCAAGCTCGGGGCCCAGGGGACGTGCACGCAGTACAGCCTGCTCGTGACGGCGGCGGGCGGCGATCCTTGCGATTTCACGCAGAAGTGCCAGTAACGGCCTGACCATGGACCTCGAGCCGAACGAGACCGAGGCGCTCGTCCTGCGCACGGCGCGCGACTACGCAGAGCGGGTGATCCGGCCCATCGCGGCGGATCTGGATCGAGACAAGGACATCCCGCGCGAGGTCCTGCGAGGGCTCGCCGAGCTCGGCTTGATGGGCGTGAACGTGCCCGCCGCGCTCGGCGGGGCCGAGGCGGGCGTCGTGGCGTACGCGCTGGCGATGATGGAGATCGCGCGCGCGTGCGCCTCCACGGCCGTGACGATGAGCGTGACGAACATGGTCGCGGAGGTGATCGCGCGCTTCGGCACGGAGGCGCAACGCGAGCGTCACGTGCCGCGGATCTGCGCGGGCGAGTACGCGGCCGGCGCGTTCGCTTTGAGCGAGCCCGAGGCCGGCAGCGATCCCGGCTCGATGCGGACCGTGGCCGAGCGGACCGAGCACGGCTGGGTGCTGCGCGGGCAGAAGCAGTGGATCACGAACGGCGCGTGGGCAGGCGTGTTCGTGGTCTGGGCCCGCACGGGCGGGCCGGGGACGCGTGGTTTGTCCGCGTTCCTCGTGGAGGGCGGGACGCCGGGGCTGCGTTGTGGCCGGCCCGAGGACAAACTCGGCCTGCGCGCGTCGAACACGGTGCCGATCACGCTCGACGACTGCAAGGTGCCGGCGGACGCGTTGCTCGGCAGCGAGGGCGAGGGCTTCAAGATCGCGATGATGGCGCTCGACGGCGGCCGGATCGGGATCGCGTCGCAGGCCGTCGGCATCGCGACGGCGGCGCTCGAGGAGGCCACGCAGTACGCCCGCGAGCGCAAGCAGTTCGGCCGATCGATCGGCGACTACGAGGCGATCCAGTGGTCGCTCGCGGACTGCCGCACGGAGCTCGAGGCGGCGCGTGCGCTCACGCTGCGCGCGGCGTGGCTGAAGGAGATGGGGCGCCCGTTCTCGGCCGAGGCGGCGATGGCGAAGCTCTACGCGAGCGAGGCGGCGAACCGCATCTGCCAGCGCGCGCTGCAGATCCACGGCGGCTACGGCTACGTGCGCGACTTCGCGGTGGAGCGTCACCTGCGCGACGCGCGCGTGACCACGATCTACGAGGGGACGAGCGAGATTCAGCGGATCGTCATCGCCCGGAGCGCGACGCGCTGAAGCGCGCCTTCAGACGAAGATCCGCGTCAGGACGAAGACGACGACCGCGATCACGGCCCCGAGCAGGAGCGTGAAGAGCAGGACGCGCTTCAGGATGGCGCGGAGCCTGTTCTTGAGGAGCGTCTTGACGAGCTTCCAGAGGAGGCCGAGGACTTCACGGATGAGCTTCCACACCCGCGGATCCTAGCGCGACCACGCGGGCGGCGCCCCTCGGCCGGAGACTTCTTCACTCCGCGACGAGGGACACCTTGCCGGCGTAACTTCCAGGCGACGGGAAGCTCATCCCGCGCAGCGCGTCGACCACACACGTGGCGGCGGCTTCGCCCTTGGGATCGGCGCTCGAGACGCCGACGGCGAGGGGCTTGCCGTCGGTGTCGATGTACATCGTGGCCTTGAGCGCGCCGGCGCCTTGGCTCGCGCGGCACGTGGCGAGCGCTTGTTTGGCCTTGGGCAGCTCCTTGCCCAGGCGATCGGGCTCGAGCTCGACGGGCGGGCGCTCGTCGGCGCTCGGATCGAAGGAGAAGCCGCCCTCGGCGAGGCCCTCCTTGCCGCCGACGGGCGAAGGCCAGGTCGCGCCGCGCAGCGCGCCGAGCATACACGACTCGGTCTCGCGATCGCCGAGCGTCGACTCCTTGAGGTAAGCGACGGTCGCCGTGCCGCCCTGCGCGATCCGCAAGGCGAAGCGGATCTCGCCGCCCATGAAGGGGATGCGGCGCACGCCGTCGTGGAAACACGCGCTGAGCTTGCCCTGGGCGCGCTCGAGCGTGGAGTTCACCTTGTCCTGATCGAGCGCGCCGATCTCGGCCTCGAAGTTGGCGCCGCCATTCCCGCCGCTCGTCTGCGTCTCGCTCCCGCCCGTCTCCGGCGGCTTGTTCTGCGTCACCTCGCCGCCGCAACCCGCGAGCGACGGTAGCGCCATGGCCGCGACGACGAGGGCCCGAAGAGAACCCAAACCCAGGCTTTTTTCGTTGCTCTTCATCATCCCTTCAACATGGTTTGCGTGATGATCGATCGCTGCGTTCCGCTGCTCTCCTCGACGAGCTCCGTGGTGCGCGCGTCGCGGAGATGACGTCCGAGGCCCTCGCCCGCGCCGCCGCCGCGCGCGCCGAGGATGTCCATGGCGCGGTGCGCGACGCGGGTCGACATCTCGGTGGCGAAGAGCTTGCCGATGGATCGCTCGGCCGAAGAAGGGTGGCCGCGATCCGCGAGGTGCGCGGCGCGCAGGACGAGCAGGCGCGCCGCCTCGATGTCGACGTTCATGTCGGCGAGCTGGGCCTGCGCGCCGAGCAGGCCGGGGGTCTTCACGCGATCCTGCGTGCGCTTCACGTGGGCCGCCGCCTTCTCGAAGGCCACGCGCGCTACACCGATGGCCTCGGCCGCGACGGCGATCCGCGCGTCCTCGAGCGCAGCCGCGGCGAGCGCCGAGCCCTCACCCGCCGCGCCGATCACGAGAGACGCATCCACGCGAACGCCGCGCGCCCGCAGCGTCGCCGCGCCCGCCGCGCGTCGGCCCACGAGAGCGTCCACGGGCACGATCTCGAGGCCCGCCGCGTCACGCGGGACGAGCAGCGCGACGAGGCGCGGATCGTTCGGGTCCGGGTTCGTCGCAGCGAACACGACGAAGACGTCCGCGTCGCGGCCCAGGGTGACGGGGCCGGCCTCGCCATCGAGGACGAACCCTCCGGCGTCGCTTGCCTTCGCCGAGAGGAGAAGGGGATCGGCGGGATCGGGCATCGCGGCCGCGCCGAGCGAAGCGCCTCGCGCGAGCGCGGCGAGGTGCGTTCGTTTTTGAGCCTCGCTCCCGGCGCGGGCGAGCACGCGTGCTGCGAGCGTCACGTGTGTCCCCACGAGCGCGGCCGAGCTCGCGCAGGCCGCGGCGAGCTCCTCGATCACGAGCGCGAGGGCGACGAGGTCGCCGCCCGAGCCGCCGTGCTCCTCGGGGATCGTGAGGCCGAGCAGGCCGGCGTCGCCGAGGCGACGCGCGAGCCCTTCGGGCAGGCGCGCCTCTCGATCGAGCTCGACGGCCCGCGGCGCGAGGTCACGCGCGGCGAGCTCACGCGCGGCTGCTTGGAGACGCTTTTGTTCTTCGGTGAGGTCGAAGTCCATGGCAGGTCGTTCTCTCGGGTGACCGGGTCGTCCGTGGTCTCCTGGCTCAGAACGAGCCCAGGATCGAGGCCCCTCCGCCGTGCGGGCCGAACGAGGGGACGAGCCACGCGCGGGCCGCCTCGGCGCCGGGCTCTTTCGCCGGGGAGCGTGAGACGAGGAAAAGCACCACGCCCGCGCCGAGGGCCGCGGCGCCCACGCCGAAGCCGATCGTCGAGGCGAGGGCCTTCGTCTGCGCGCCCTCGACGAGCGCGAACCCCGCGGCAGAGCACTTCTTCGCAGGGCAAAGCGGATCCGCCTCGCCGACGTCGCTCGTCGCGAGCCCGCCCATGACCGCGCCCACGCCGAGCGCGGCGATGCCCACGCCCCCCGCGATGAACGCCGCGGTGCGCAGGCCGTTCGAGCTCTTCTCGGCGCCACGCGCGCCGCCCTCGTCGACGGGCCCGCGCGCGCTCGGCGCCGCCGCGAGCGCGGGCACCGAGACCACCTTCTGATCGGCATCTTTGCCGACGACGACCTTCGTGGACCAGGGCAAGAACCCGGGCGCCGCGGCCTCGATCGTGTGCTCGCCCGGATCGACGGGGATGGGTTCGCCGAGCAAGGCGGACCCGAGGACCTCGCCGTTGCGCTTGATCACGAGGCCCGCCGCGGGTTTGTCCACGTTGATGCGCAGGCGCGAGAGCCTGGGGGCGAGTTTGTCTGCGAACTCCTCGGCGATCCGCTGGCGATCGGTTTGTCCCGTCGCGCGCGCGAGGTTCGCGGCTTCCTTGTAACGCGCCCACGCCGTGGCCGTGCGGCCGAGCTGATCGCTGCAGAGCGCCAGGTTGAGCAGCGCGCCGACCGAGGGATCGAGCCGCACGCTCTCCTCGAACCTGGGGCAAGCCTCCGCGGGTTTGCCCTGGTCCATGAACTCCCGACCACGCACGAAGGCCTCCTCGGCGATGGCCTTGTTGTCGCCGCCCTGCGCCGCCGCCGGGGCGTGCGCGAGCGTGATCGCGGCCGCGAGCGTGAGCGCGACCGCGCGGAGCCGGGCCGGGCTCGTCTTGCTGCTAGCGGTACTGGAGCGCGGTGTTCGCATCTCTCTTCGTCGTGCTCGTCGGAGCCGGCGTCGCCTTGCCCGGGGCCTTCGTGCCGGGTGGAGGCGTCACGGGCGCGCTCATGCTGGATGCGGATGCGGCCGTCGTCGGCGTCGCAGAGGCCGAGGCGTCCGGCGCGGCCGTTTGCTCGGGCGCGGGCGCGGGCGCGGGCGCGGGCGTCGCAACCTTCTCCGCTTCGACCGGGGGCGCGGGGATCGTAGCGCTGTCCTGCGGAGCCCCCGTCGCCACCGGCGTGGGGCCCGACTCCATGCTCGCGCGGAACACGAAGATGAGCCCGCCGATGAGGATGCCGATGAGCGCGCCGAGGCCGAGCGCGACGAACAGGAAGGATCGACCTCCCTCGGGCTCTCGCTTCGTGCGCGCGGCGCTCGCGAAGGCGGCGGCCGCATGCGCGCTCCGCGGGCCATCGTAGAGATCGGCCTCGATGCGGCTGAGGTCGGGCTCGATCACCTCGGGCGGCGCGCTCGTCGCGAGCGAGAGGATGGCCGGCGCGGTCGTCGTCCCCAAGGCAGGCAGCTCCGGCGCGGAGGCGATCTGCACGGGCAGCGGCATCGTCTTGTGCGCGGTCTGCGCCGCAGCGACCTCCGGCGGCGCCGCCGCGGAGGCGAGCGTCGAGCCTACGACCGAGCCGCGCCTGCCCGTGTTCCCGAGCGGCGTGGTGCTCGGGCCCTCGGGCAGCTCCGCGGTCACGCGCGTGTTCGGGGCCGTATACGCGGGCAACGTCGGCTGGGAGGGCATACGTCGCGGCTCGGCGTCGGGCGCCCCTTCGGCGAGGGGCAACGGCAGGCCGGCCATACGCGCGATCCGATCGAGCGTGCTCTGCGATCGTGGCGGCGCGTAGGGCGCGAGCGCGACGGCGAACTCGGCGATCGACGGGTAACGCAGGTTCTTGTCGCGCTCGTAGGCGCGCGCCAGCCGCGCGGCGAGGTCTCCGGGCAGCTCGGGGCGGAAGTCGCGCAGGGGCCGCGGCGTGCCGGTGAGCACCTCGGCGCAGAGCTGCGGCAAGGTCTCGGCGAAGAACGGCTGCGTGCCCGCGAGCAGCTCGAAGAGCGTGATGCCGAGCGAGTAGATGTCGGTGCGGTGATCGACGCCGCGTGTCTCCTGCATCTGCTCGGGCGACATGTAGAGCGCCGAGCCCATCGCGGTGGACGTGCGGGTGAGCGCGTGATCGCCGGCCGCGCCTTGCATCTTGGAGATGCCGAAGTCGAGCAGCTTGACGAGCGGCGAGCCGTCGGGGCGGCGGGCGAGGAAGAGGTTCGCGGGCTTGAGATCGCGGTGGATGATCCCGTACGAGTGCGCCTCGGCGATGGCCTCGCAGGCCTGCAGGACGTAGTCGATCGCGTCGGGCACGGCGAGGACGCCGTCCTTGAGGTGCGCCGCGAGGTCCTTGCCGTCGAGGAACTCCATGACCATGTACGGCGCGCCGTTCTCGAGCGTGGCCACGTCGAGGACCCGCGCGACGTGCTCGCTCTTGATCTTCACGGCCGCGCGCGCCTCGCGCTGGAAACGCGCCGAGGCCTCGTGGTGCTCCGCGTACGCGGGCTGCAGGAATTTCAGCGCGACCCGCTCGTCGAGCGCGACGTGCCGGGCCTCGACCACGTACCCCATGCCGCCTTGCCCGAGGACACGCTCGACGCGGTACTTCTGTGCGAGGAGGGTGCCCGGTTCGACGGCGGCCGCCGGCGAGGCTTGGGGAGACGCGTGCGACGTCACGGACCTGGGCCCATGATGGCGCCCGCGACGCTCGGGCGGCAAGAACGTTCTGTCACGTGGACAGCGGAAGATCGAAGCGCACGGCCGTCCCCTTGCCGAGCTCGCTCTCGATCTCGATGTAGCCGCCGACGGCCTCGATGAGGCTCTTGACGACGGAGAGGCCGAGGCCCGTGCCCTTGCCGGAGGGCTTCGTCGTGAAGTACGTCTCGAAGACACGCGCGAGGACCTCGGGCGCCATGCCCGTCCCCGCGTCCTCGACCAGGCAAAACGCGCGGCCCTCCTCGCGAATCTCGCTCACCTCGATGCGGATGAGCCGACCCTCGGGGGGCTGCTCGATCACGGCGTCGGCGGCGTTCGTCACGAGGTTGACGAAGATCTGCTCGAGCTTCGTCCGGCTCATGGCCACGCGCACGGGGGACTTGGGCGCGTGCGTCATGATGCTGACCCGCTTCGTCCTCCCCGAGACGTGCAGCATCGAGAGGACGTCGGCGATCACGGCCGCGACGTCGAGGACCTCTTGCCGATCCTGGCTCGGCGCGCCGAGGTGCAGGAGGTTCCGCGCGTGTTCGGTCAGGTGCGCGACGCCGCGCTCGAGGGCGATGAGATCGTCCGGCTCCGGCGGCTGCCCCGCGGCGGCGCGCATGCGGATGAAGGTCGCGGTGTGGTTCAGGATGGCGGCGACGTTGTTGAGCTCGTGGCCCACGCCCGCGGCGATCGTGCCGAGCGTGGCGAGCCTGTCGGCCTGCAGCAGCCGCGCGCGGGTCCGCTCGAGCTCCTCGGCGAGCCACTTGCGGTGCGCCTCCGGCTCCATCGGGATCGGCGGCACCTCGCTCTTGCGGCTGCCCACGATGACGCTCGAGGGCCCGAGGCTGTGCGGGCCCGACGAGTGCGGGGAGCTCTGGAACATGGGCCTCGGCGGAGGCGGAGCGGGAGGGCGGTTCCCGGGCGGCGATCCCTCGACTCTCCCCCCGCGTCCTTCGCTTTTGCCGTCGCTCATGCCTGCTTCGCCGATGGTATCACGTTCGTCCGGTGATCATCGAGCGTTTGGAGCGCCAACGATCGGGACGAACTCGTCCCAGCCGTAACGCTTGAGGTAGTTGCGCCAGACACCCTCGCATTGCGGCCCGTATTTGCATGTTTCGCACGCGGGCCGTTTGTCCCGCTCGGCCTCGTCGAGATCTTGCCGCGTGACGAGGACGAGCCCCCGGCCGCGTCCGTCCGCCGCGCGCTCGGGGGCGCGCGCGGCCTTCAGGTTGGCCTGATCGCCGAGATCGAAGTGCCGGTAGCGCTCGACGTACCCGCGGTTGAAGTCGGCCACGCCCTCCGTCGTGCAGAGCGGGATGTCCACGAGGAAGGCCATGGGCCGGGCCTCGCCGACGTCCTCGAGGAAGCGCCGGAACGCGGCGGCGATCTCGGTGTACCGCGGGAAGATCTGCTCGAAGTAGGTGTCGGCGCGGCCGTTCGCCTGCATCACGTTGAAGACCACCTGGTCGACGCCGAGCCCGCGCAGGAAGCGGTAGATGTCGAGCAGATGCGGCAGGTTGCGGTCGGTGATCACCGTCGAGGTGTGCAGCTCGACGCCGAAGCGCTTGAGCTTGGTGATGGAGGCGAGGCCGGCGGCGGTTTGTTCGAAGCTGTCGGGGGTGCGGGTGAGGCCCTCGTGTAGCTTCTTCGTGTGGCCGTGGATCGAGACGTAGAACCGGTTCATCCCGGCCTTGGCGAGCAACGCGGCGTAGGGCAGGTGCGAGAGCCTGCGGCCGTTCGTCATCACGCTGATCTTGCGGTAGCCGAGGCCCTTGGCCATCGACACGAGCTCGGGCAGCTCGGGGCGCGTCGTGGGCTCGCCGGAGGTGAAGCAGACCTCCTCGGCGCCCTGGTTCTGCTCGAGGATCCAGCGCACGCGCTCGGCGGTCATCGCCGAGTTGTTCACGTAGCGGCCGTCGCGATCCTCTTCCATGCAGAAGACGCAGTTGTTGTTGCAGACGGCGCCGATCGAGACGTGGATCCGCTCCTCGCGGCCAGAAAGCCGCTCGGCGATGGTCGGCTCGGGGGCAGGGGCTGCGTCGGACAAGCGTCGGCCTCGGGACAAGGGTCGTCTGGCGGGGGGCGCGCGTCAACCGTGGACACGCGGAGGGAGGTTTGGTAGCCCCTGCTTACAATGGACAGGAACCTCTTTCGTGAAGAGCACGAGCTGTTTCGTCAATCCTTCCGCAAGTTCGTCGACCGTGAGGTCAAGCCGAACCAGGAGCGGTGGATGGAGCAGGGGAGCGTCGACCGCGAGGCGTGGCGCAAGGCGGGCGAGGGCGGGTTCCTTTGCCCGTGGCTCGATCCGGCCCACGGCGGCGCCGGCGGGGATTTCCTGCATTCGGTGGTCGTGATCGAGGAGATGGCGCGGTCGTACGACGCGGGCTTCGCGATGTCGCTGCACTCGGACATCGTGGTGCCGTACCTCGAGGCGTTCGGCACGGAGGAGCAGAAGCAGCGCTGGTTGCCCGGCTGCGCGTCGGGTGAGCTCGTGACGGCGATCGCGATGACCGAGCCCGGGACGGGCAGCGATCTCGCGGGGATCGCGACGACGGCCGTGCGCGACGGGGACCATTACGTGCTGAATGGGTCGAAGACGTTCATCTCGAACGGCATCCTGTGCGACCTCTGCATCGTGGCGGCGAAGACGGATACGAGCCCGGAGAACGCGCACCGGGGCATCAGCCTGTTCGTCGTGGAGGCGGGCACGCCCGGCTTCGTGAAGGGCAAGAAGCTGCGCAAGATGGGGCTGCCCTCGCAGGACACGAGCGAGCTCGTGTTCGAGGATTGCCGCGTGCCCGTGAAGAACCGGCTCGGCGAGGAGGGCGGGGGCTTCATGATGCTGATGCAGAAGCTCCAGCAGGAGCGGCTCGTCGTGGCGATCGGGTGTCAGGCGGCGGCGGAGCGGATCCTCGAGGACACGGTGGCGTATTGCAAGGAGCGCAAGGCGTTCGGCAAGCCGATCTCGAAGTTCCAGAACACCCAATTCAAGCTGGCCGAGTGCGCGACGAAGGTCGAGGTGGGCCGCGCGTTCCTCGATCGGCTCATTTCGGAGCACATCGCGGGCAAGTACCTCGTGAAGGAGTGCTCGATGTCGAAGCTCTGGCAGACGGAGATGCTCGGCGAGGTGGTCGACGAGTGTTTGCAGTTCTTCGGCGGGTACGGGTACATGCTCGAATACCCGGTGACGCGGGCGTACATGGATGCGCGCGTGCAGCGGATCTTCGCCGGGACGAACGAGATCATGAAGGTGATCATCGCGAAGCAGATGGGGCTGTAGCGGTCACGCGCGCGCGCGGTGGGCCGCGCGAGAGGGAGGTGTTCGACAGGATCCTCCCCCGCGTCGTCACCCTCGTCTGATTCGCTCGCGGGGACGCAAGAAGGCTCCTGGATCCTGCGAGACGTGCCTCGAACGGACGCAAGACACCCCCCACACGCTGTGGGACCTGCCTCGAACGGACGCAAGACACTCCCCACACGCTGTGGGAGGTGCCTCGAACGTACGCAAGACACCTCCCACACTCTGCTGGAGGTGCCTCGAACGGACGCAAGACACTCCCCACACTCTGTGGGAGGTGCCTCGAACGTAAGCAAGACACCTGCTACACGCTGTGGGAGGTGCCTCGAACGGACGCAAGACACTCCCCACACTCTGTGGGAGGTGCCTCGAACGGACGCGAGGCACCTCCAACACTCTATCTTCCCCGCCTCAAGATCCGCCCGATCTTCTTCCCGAGCCCATCCGGGCTCGCCGGGGCGCTCGCCACGTCGGCCGCGCCCGCCGAGACGAGGCGCGTCATTCGTTCGGGCGTGAGCGACGTGGCGCACACGAGGACCCGCGCCCGCGGCAGGATCCGCGCGACCTCGGCGATCTTCGTGGCCGCCGCCTCCACGTCGCCTCCGGCGTCGACGACGACCACGCCGAGCTTTTGCTGGGCCTTTTCGTCGAGCGCTTCGAGGGGGACGAGGTAGATGCCCTGGGAGGCGAGGCCCGTCACGCAGGCGGCGTCGACGCCCGCTGGACTCGCGAGGCGGATCCATCCGACCTCCGCGAGGCCGTGGCCCGGGTCCGTGGAGTCGAGTGCGCGCGTGGTTTGCCCTTCCCATTGCGGCGCGCGGGACGCTCGGCCGCCGAGCGGCTCGTTGCCTTTGCGCGTGACGAGCTGCGTCGCCAGCGATTGCGGGTCGAGCGCGTCTTCGAGGCGCTGCTTGACGACGGTCGCGCTCGCCGGCCTGCGCTCCGGCTGCTTCGCCAGCATCTCGAGCCGCAGCTTCTCGAGCAGCGGCGGCACGGGCTCCGAGCCCGCGGGGCGCGTGAGCGGCGGCGGCGGCAAAAACAGGTGCGCCGAGATGATTTCGACCGAGTTTTTCCCGAGGAAGGGCGGGCGGCCTTGCAGCATCGCCGTCAGGACGCAGCCGATCGCGTAGATGTCCGTCGAGGGGCCCACCGCGAGCGAATGGCATTGCTCGGGGCTCATGTATTCGGGCGTGCCCCCGACCGCCTCGGGCTGCGTCAAGGTCGGGCCCCGGTCCTCGCCTTTCGGCAGCTCCACGTGCGCGAGGCCAAAATCGAGGATCTTCGCGGTGCGCTTGCCGCCCACGTCCGTCAGGAAGACGTTCTCGGGTTTCAGGTCGCGGTGCACGATGCCGCGCGCGTGCGCCACTTCGAAGGCGTCGCAGATCTGGCCGAGGATGTCCCGCACGTCGGCGAGCGGCGGCGCCGCGTCGCGGTCGCGCAGCCACGCGTGCAGCGTGGTGCCGACGAGGTACTCCATCACGAGGAAGGGGATCCCGTGGTCCTCGCCGAAATCGATCACGCGCACGACGTTCGGGTGATCGAGCAGCGTCGCGGCCCTCGCCTCGCGGTAGAACCTGCGCACGTAGTCGGGCTCGAGCGCGATCTTGTAATGGAGCAGCTTCACCGCGACCGGCATCCGCAAGGTCACGTGCTCGCCGCGGTACACCTCGCCCATTCCGCCGGCGCCGATCCGCGCGAGCAGGCGGTATTTGTCGCCGAGGACCAGGCCGACGTGACCCCCTCCACGCTCGCGAGGGGAGGGGGCGCGTGGCGGATCCTGCGCAGCAATGCCGGTTTGCAGCGTCGTGTGGTGCTGGGCCTCGAGCTCGTCGAGGGCCTCGCTGCCAGGCGGGCGGACGCTGATGCGACGGTCGCTCATCGGCCTTCTCCTTCCAGGCGGAAGCCGAGGGATCCCGTCACCGTGCCCGCCGCCTGCCAGGTGACGCTCTCCGCACGCCCGATCCAGCCGGACAACGTGAGGAAGACCGATCCGCCCGCCTCGACGCCGGCCGTGAGGCCATAAGGGACGACCACGCTGCGGAACGTCCCGATCGTGGCGAGCACGTGCGCGTCGGCGACGACGTACGCCCGGAGCCAGCGGAGCGGGTCGTAGGTCGCGCCGATGAGCAGGTACGGCTGCACCCAGGGGATCCGCGCGGAGGGCTCGCTCAGGAGGAACCGCGCCCCCGCGTTGGCGACCCACGTCATGCGCCCGCGCGCCCCACCCGCGGCGGCGCCGAGGTCGAACATCAGGTCACGCTGGTTCTCGAGCGGAAGGCCGATCCGGAAGAGCGGCGCGATCTCGAGCTCGGACGCCCCGCGCCGGTGGACGAGGTACCGCGCGCCGAGCCAGGCCATGTCCTCGGTGGGTACGCTGCCCGGCATCTGCGCCGCGTCCGCCTGCTCGAAGGGCGTGGTCACGATGAGCGCGTCGAGGCCAAGCGGGCCGAAGGAGCCGCTCACCCGGCCGTTCGCCTGGAAGACGGGGCCGTTCGCGGTGATGCCGGCGCTGAGGCCTCGTCCGACGGTCGCGGGCGCCGTCGGGCTGGTCCAGGGCACGGCCGTGACGCCGGCCGGGCGGAAGGGCGGCAGCCAAGCGCCGAGGTGGCGAGGCGAGGGGGGCCGCGGCGGAGGAGGGGCGGGCTTCTCCGGGACGAGGAGCGTGGTCGCGCCGAGCAGCCTCCCGCGGGCGTCGAGGACGTCGAGCTGGGCGGGTCCACGCGCGGCCGCGACCGGGATCGACGCGCGCAGGGCGCCGCCTTCACCCACGGCGAGCGGGACGGTCTCCACGCGCTCGCCGAGGCGGAGGCGCAGGCGCGGCGCGACACGCGCCGGGATGTCGATGCCGCCGAGGCCCGTCGTGGCGACGCGGACGCGGATCTCGCGCGAGGCCTCGTCGAAGGTCGCCGCGGGCGCGGACGCGACGGGCAAAGGGACGAGGGTGACGCGCTCCTCGAGGCCACTCTTCGTGCGGAAACGCAGCGTCTTCGGGGCTTGCTTGAGCAGGTCGATCTCGGCGGGCGGGGGGCCGAAGGGGCCTTCGTCGAGGGCCACCTCGACCCGGCTGCCGGCCGCGAGCGCGAGGACGCCGTACGGGTTGACCGTGAGGGTCTTGCCCTCGAAGCGTACACCCTCGCCGCGGAGCTCGGCGGCGACGACCTCGATCGTGCGCACGTCGGAGGCGACGCCCAGGTACTCCTCGACGTCGATGGCCCGGACGCGCACGCGGTACGAGCCCGGGGGCATCTTTTCGGCGCGGAAGGAGCGCACGTCGGCGGGGATCTCCTCGCGGACGACGAGGTCGTGAAACCCCTCGTCGCGCGAGACCTCGAGCCGGTAGGCCTTGGCCTTCTCGACGGGCTGCCAGCTCGTGGTGATGACGGCCGTGCCCGGGGGCGCGAGCACGACGGAGGGGGATCCGCCGCCCTCCCAGCGCGGCGCGGGCGGCAGGGGGCGCGGCGGGATCGGGGGCGCGGTCCCTTCGAAGCGCGTGCCGAAGTCCTTCGGGACCGTGACAGAACGTCCGCCCGACTGGACGGAGGCCTTGCCGTCGAAGACCGCCACCGTGGTGCGTGTTTTTTTCCGCTCGACGACCGTGTCGCGGGACGCCGCGCGCACCACGCCGCCGTCGGGCACGGCGACCTCGGCCGGCTCGCCGCGCAGCGCGGACAGACCCGCCTGCACCTCGCCCGCCTCGAGCTCGACCGTCGGCGGCACCTTCGAGACGCGCGTGTTCTTGGCCGTTCCGTAGATCACGACGAGCGTGTTCTGCGCGAGGAAGACGTGCGTGTGGTCGAGGAACTCGATGTGCGCGCGACCCTCGTCCATCGTCTGGACGTTGTGGTTGCGGTAGAGCGAGGCGCCCGTGCCGACCGCGTCCCACGCGCCGCCGGAGGGCCGGCCGCGCACGTCGGGGTGGGCCGATTTGATCCGCGCGTCGGGCACGCTCGTGACGGCCTTCGGCAGGATCAACGTGATGCCCTCGGGCAGGCTTTTGCGGCCCGCGCAGTCGACGCGGTTGTAGCGCTGGATCAGCGGCACGTGCGTGGCCGAGCCGTACATCACCTTGGCGATGTCCTCGCACGTCTCGCCCTTCTGCACGCCCCAGTGCACGATGGGCTCGAGGAAGCCGGGCGGCGGCGGCGTGTCGGCGCGGGCGCGCGGCGCGGCGAAGAGCACGAGGCCGAGGGCGGCCAGAGCTCCTCTCGATGCTGTTCGCATGCCCATTCCTCCGAAGACCACGACCCGCCGCGCGGGGTGCAGGCGCCAGCATAAACGCGGTTCGTGGCCCGTGGCGAGGGCCGCGCTTTCGAGTTGCCCCCCCGCGCCCGCTGCCATAGCGTCCCAGGGCATGTTCGCCCGGCTGATCCGCGGTCTCGCGTGTGCGGGCGCCGTGTGGCTCGCGCCCTCCGCGGCGAACGCGCAGACGGCGACCGCGCTCGAGCGGCTCGAGCCCGCCCCCGCGGGAGACGGCTTCTTCGCCGTGCCACGCGCCGACGTGCCCGAGGACCTGCGCGCCACGGCCGCGCTCGTGGTCTCGTACGCCGATGCGCCGCTCTCGCTGCGCGTCGGGCAGGGCGGCGCGTCGCGCGAGGCCGGCGAGATCGTCGCGTATCAGGTCACGGGGCACGTGCTCGCCGCGCTCGAGGTGAACCGGTTCTTGAAGGTGGATCTCGACGTGCCCGTGACCCTCGCCCAGGGCGGCGATTCGCCTTCGATCACGGGCCTCGTCTCCGCCGTGCCGCCGGGCGCGCCGTCCTCGTACGCGTCGCCCGAGGGCGCGGCGATGAACGATCTGCGGCTCGGCTTGCGCCTCGTGCTCTTGCCCCAGCGCGGCAAGGTGCCCGCGGCGAGCCTGTCCTACGCGCTCTGGGTGCCGACCGGGGACACGACGGCGTTCACGGGCACGGGCCAGGTCCGGCACATGCCGTCGATCGTCGTCGGGGCCGACATGGGCCGGTTTTATTACTCGATCGCGCTCGGGCGGCGCGTGCAGGAGACACGCGGAGGGCGCAACCTGCTCGGCGGAGAGCTCGTCGCGGGAGGCGCGATCGCCTTTCGATTCGGCCGATTTTCGGCGCACGCCGAGCTCTTCGGCTCGACGGTGACCGTGGAGGCCTCGCCGTTCGGGCGGGCGACGACGCACATCGAGGCCCTGTTCGGCGGCCGCGCCACCGTGGGTCCGCTCTCGTTGGGCCTCGCCGGCGGGCCCGGGCTCACGGCCGGCGTCGGCACCCCGACGTTCCGGCTCCTGGCGAGCGCAGGCGCCTCGTTCGACGTGCCGGATCGAGAGCAGGCGAGGGGCGGGCAGGGCCGGACGAGAGACGTCGGCGGAGCCGCGGCGGCGGCGGATCCGGAGGCGAGACCAGGGACGAAGCAGGATCCGCAGGGGGACGAGGCGCCACGCGTCGAGGCGGCCGAGCCCGTCCTCGCCGACGGCGACGGCGACGGGATCGCCGACGTCGACGACGTCTGTCCGAACGAACCCGGCGCGAGGAGCGCCGATCCCAAGCGCTTCGGCTGCCCGCTCGACACGGACGGCGACGGGATCGCCGACGCCGCCGACGCCTGCCCCAAGGAGCGCGGCGAGGCGAACGTGGACCCGAAGATCACCGGCTGCCCGGCCTCGGTGCGCGTCGAGGGCACGCAGATCGTGATCCTGCAGGAGGTCAACTTCGCCACGGGCAGCGACGTGATCGCGCCCGAGAGTTTTCCGCTGCTCGAGCAGGTCGCCTCGGTGATGTCGCAGCACCCGGAGATCGCCCGCGTCGCGATCGACGGGCACACGGACAACGTGGGCAGCGAGCGGGCGAACGTGACGCTTTCGCAGCGGCGCGCGGTCGCCGTGGTGCGCTGGCTCGTCGATCACGGCGTGGACGCGCGGCGCCTGGAGGCGCGTGGCTTCGGGCCGCGGCGCCCGGTCGCGAGCAACGACAAACCCGAGGGGCGCGCCGAGAACCGGCGCGTGGAGTTCCAGATCCTCCGGCGCACGCCGCTCGGCGAGGCCGGCTGGAAGGAAGGCTCCGCGAAGCCGTGAAGCTCGGATCGATCGGCGCGCGCGCGCTCCTGCTCTTCGCCGCGGTCGGGCTCGTGCCCGTCGGCGCCGTGGTCGCGCTGCTGCTCTCCGTGAACCGCCAGGCGGTGCAGACGAGCGAGCAGCAGCTCCAGGCCGCCGTGCTGGAGGAGCTCGAGCGCGCCACGATGCGGCACGTCGAGGACGTGCGTATCGACGCCGACGCCGTGGCGTTCGCGCTGCATCAGGCGGCGCGCGTGAAGCCCGGCGCCCAGGCCGCGGGGGACGGGCTCGATACGGTCCGCGCGATCCTCGGCACGCGCCGCGGGCTCGGCGCCGTGCGCTTCGAGGTCCCCGAGCGCGGCGTGAGCACGGTATTGCGCCAGAGCGGCGAGGGCGCGGCCGCGGGGCTCGACGTGCCTGCCTCGACGCCCGAGATGCGCCGCGCCGCCGACGATCACGGCATGAGCGCCTCGCTCCTCGGGCCGAGCAAGGGCCTGCTCGTCGTGCCCATCCCCGCGATCGAGGGCGAAGGCGCGAAGGCGCCGCGGGGGTACGTCACCGCCGCGCTCGACCTCGCCGAGCTGCAGCGCGAGATCGACGACATCGCGAACAGCCGCTTCGGCGGCGCCGTCGGCCTCGTCGTGGTCGACCCGGCGCGGCGCAGCGTGGCGTCGCACGGCATGCCCGAGATCGGGGCCTTCGCCGACACCACGAGCCACCCGCTCTGGGAGGGTTTTTCCCGGGAGAACCCCGGCGTCGTGGGCGTGGCGCGGGTCGCGCCGTACCGCGCCGAGGGCGGGGCGGACATGATCGGCGTCGTCCGGTTCGTCCCCGGGCTCGGCTGGGGCGTGGCGCTCGCGCGGCGCGAGGAGGACGCCTTCGCCGTGCTCACGGCCATGGAGCGCCGCGGCGCGCTCGTGGCGGCCTTCGCGGCCCTGCTCGCGCTCGCGGCGGCGTTGCTCTCGGCGCGCTGGATCGCGCGGCCGATCGTGCACCTCGCGGGGCAAACGCGCCTCGTGGCCGAGCGTCGATGGCGCGAGCTCTCGCTCAGCTCGCCTCGCACCGACGAGATCGGCACGCTCACGATCGAGCTGTCGCGCATGGCGCAGGACCTCGAGGGCAGCGAGATCGAGATCGGCCGTCAGGCCCGCCAGCGCGCGGATCTCGGCCGGTTCTTGAGCAAGGAGCTCGTCGAGGCGATCGTGAGCGGCCGGCACGAGCTCGCCCTCGGCGGCCGTCGCGCTGCGGTGAGCGTGCTCTTCGCCGACGTCGTCGCCTTCACCCCGCTCGCCGAGACCCGGCCCGCCGAGGAGGTCGTCACGCTCTTGAACGAGCTCTTCTCGGTGCTCACCGAGGTCGTCTTCCGGCACGGCGGCACGGTGGACAAGTTCATCGGCGACTGCATCATGGCCGTGTGGGGCGCGCCGGTCGCGCAGGAGGATCACGCGGCCCGCGCCCTCGCCGCGGCCGAGGACATGATGCGTTTCCTCGAGACGGCGAACGAGTCGTTCCGCGAGCGGTACGGCACCACGATCGAGCTCGGCATCGGCATCAACTCGGGCGAGGTCCTCGTGGGCAACATCGGCTCGGACAAGCGGATGGAGTACACCGTCATCGGTGACGTGGTGAACGTGGCCGCGCGCCTCGAGGCGATCGCCCGCCCGAACCAGGTGCTCGTCGCCGAGGCGACGCGCGAGCTCGTGGCGAGCGACGCCTTCGAACTCTCGTCCCTCGGCGAGCGCGCGCTCACAGGCCGGAGCGCGACGACGAAGGTCTACGAGCTCGTGACAGCCTGATCTTTTTCCGGTGGATCGTCTCGCCCCCGAGACCTGGGCCGAGGGGATGGGCTAGAGTGGGCGGGCGAAATGAACAGGCCCCCGTTCGGAAGTGATCCGTCCCTGGCCCCCGGCGTGTCCGGCGTCGGACGGAACTCGGAGACCACGCCGCAGTTCTCGGATCCCGTGATGATCCCGCGGCTCGAGCTCTGCGTGGAGCGCGAGGCGGGCAAGGCGACCGAGCGCGTCGTGGTGCTCGAGGGCGAGCTCTTCCGGATCGGCTCGCACGCGAGCAACGATCTCGTGATCACGGACCCGATGGTGTCGCGTTTTCATTGCCGGATCGCGCGCGGGCCCGGGGGTTTTCGGCTCCTCGACACGGGCTCGCTGAACGGCTCGCGGATCGGCGGCGTGCGCCTGCGCGACGCGGATCTGCCGCTGCCCGAGTGCCGCATCGAGCTCGGCGAGTCGATCGTGCGGGTGCGCGAGCTCAGCGCCACGGCCGCGGACGACGTGCCCGCGGCGCCGAGCTTCGGCTCGATCTTCGGCGCGTCGCTCGGCATGCGCCGGATGTTCGAGCTGCTGAAGCGGGTCGCGAAGACGGACGCGAACGTGCTCATCGAGGGCGAGAGCGGCACGGGCAAGGAGCTCATCGCCACGGAGATCGTGCGCCGGAGCCCACGCGCGAACAAGCCGCTCGTGATCGTCGACTGCGGGGCGATCTCGCCGAACCTCATCGAGAGCGAGCTCTTCGGCCACGTGCGTGGCGCCTTCACGGGCGCCGAGAGGAACCGCGTCGGCGCGTTCGAGGCCGCCGACGGGGGCACGGTCTTCCTCGACGAGATCGGCGAGCTGCCGCTCGACATGCAGCCCAAGCTGCTGCGCGCGATCGCGTCGCGCGACATCCGCCGCATGGGCGAGAACCAGTCGCGCAAGGTCGACGTACGCGTGGTCGCCGCGACGAACCGCAGGCTGGAGCGCGAGGTGAACCTCGGCCGGTTCCGCGAGGATCTCTACTACCGCCTGAGCGTGGTCACGGTGCGCGTCCCGCCGCTCCGGGAGCGGATCGAGGACGTCCCGCTGCTCGTGAACTGCTTCCTCTCGGCGCTGGAGGCGACGGACAAGGCGCACCTCTTCTCGCCCGAGGTGCTCTCGGAGATGTCGCGTCACGACTGGCCGGGCAACGTCCGCGAGCTCCGGAACTACGTCGAGCGCCTGGTGGTGCTGGAGACCGAAGCGCCGAGCTTCCGCGACGAGGAAGACGGGGCCCTCGGCGCTGCGGACAAGCCCACGTCCGCCGCGGCCGCCGTCGACATCGAGGTGCCCTTCAAGACGGCGAAGGACACGATGATCGACCAGTTCGAGCGCGCCTACCTGACGATGCTGCTCGCCTGGGCCGAAGGGAACGTGAGCCGCGCGGCCCGCAAGGCGCAGCTCGATCGGATGTACCTGCACCGGCTCTTGCAGAGGCACGGCCTCAGGCGCGCGGGGGCGCTGGAGTAAGGGCGTCAGCGCTTCGCCTGGAGGCCGCGGCGCGAGAGCAGGAGCCTCCGGAGCGCGGCGGCGGCGGGGGGGAGGCGATCCTCGCCGCGGTGGACGATGTGCATGGGCCGCGCGATCGGCGTCGCGGGGTGCGGCACCGTGGCGAGGCGCCCCTGGGCGAGGTCGTGCTCCACGGCGAAGCGGCTCACGAGGGCCACGCCGATCCCCGCGCGGACGTTGCCCTTCACGGCCGCGATGCTGCCGAGCTCCATCACCACGTCGGCGCCCGGGAAGTGCTGATCGAGCAGCGCGCGTGTCGTCGAGCCCCGGGCGAACGTCACGAAAGGAGCGTCCTTCGTCGGGAGCCCCGGCGCGGAGACGAGGATGAGCTCATCGTCGATCCAGAGCTCTCCCTCGGGATGCGTGACCACGCCGAGATCGATCTCCCCGCGCTCGAGCGCGTCGAGCACCTCGGCGGTCGTCGCCTCACGGAGGCGAAACCGCACGCCGGGGTGCGCGGCGCGGAACGCGGAGAGCGTGGGCGGCAGGAGGTAGGTGCATGCCGTTGCGCCGGCGCCGAGCCGCACCTCGCCGGCCTCGAGCCCCTCGACCTCGGCGACGGCGCGTCTGGCGTCGCCCAAGGCGGCGAGGATGTGCAGGGCGCGTGGCAAGAGGACGTGCCCGGCGGCCGTGAGGCTGGTCCCGGCGCGGTCGCGGTGGAGGAGGCGCGCGCCGAAGGTCTCCTCGAGCCGCTGGATGGAGGCCGTGAGCGCCGGCTGCGACAGGTGCGCGTGCCGCGCGGCCCGGGTGAAGGTGCCGTGCTCGGCGATGAGGGCGAAGTGGCGAAGCGCGTCCATCATCAGCAAGAGCTATCACGGCGTTCCGAACAATCGATTGGTCCGATGGTGGTTGTGGCCCTACGCCTGGGAAGTAGGAGGTGACGCGATGCTGGCGCTTCTCCCGGTTTTCGGTGTTTTGGCTGGGGTGCTGACGACGATGGCGGGCCTTGGCGGGGGCATCTTGCTCTTGCTGGGCCTCTCGGTCGTGTGGGGTCCGGCGGCGGCGCTGGCCTCGACGGCGCCGGCGATGTTGTTCGGGAACCTGCACCGGCTGTGGCTGCTGCGGGAGGAGTTCGATCGTCCGTCCGCGAAGGCGTTCGCGTGGGGGGCGGTGCCTGGGAGCTTCGTGGGCGGGCTGATGACGGCGTGGATGCCGGAGGTGGTGCTCCGCTGGCTGATGCTTGTGATGACGGCGGCGGCGATGGGCCGAGCGCTGGGCGTCTTCACATGGCGTCCGCGGGCCGCGGCGATGGCGCCGGCGGGGCTTGGGATCGGGGTGGTGAGCGCGACGGCGGGGGGAGCAGGTCTCCTGGTGGGGCCGCTGTTCATGGCCGCAGGGCTGTCGGGGAAGCGTTTCGTAGGGACGATCGCAGCGGCCGCGGTAGCGCTACACGCGGGGCGGGTAGCGGCGTACGGGCTCGGGGGGATGATGAGCCGGGAGACGATGGTTCGAGCGGTTTTGCTGACGGTCGCGCTGATGGGCGGGAACGTGATCGGGCTGTGGCTGCGCGATCGAGTGCTCGATGAACGGAGAGCGGAGCGGCTGGAGTTCGGAGCGCTGGTGGCCTGCATGGGCCTGAGCATGCTGGGGATCGGGAAGGGCTGAGGGGAGGACGGTTTCCAGGGGAATTTCGGGGGGGCGAAAAAAGTCGTTGACAACCGGCGCAGGACATGGTTTTTCTGCGCGCCCGTTCGACGGGAACGCCGCCTTAGCTCAGCGGTAGAGCAACGGTTTCGTAAACCGTAGGTCTCGAGTTCAAATCTCGAAGGCGGCTCCGAGAAAACCTAGCGGTTTCGGGCTCTTGCAGAGAGCCCGAAACCGCGGGTTAGTGGCTGTGCCAAATCTTTGCCAAATCTCGTGCGAGCCACCCGCCTGGGTGCCGAGGCCGAGGTCCACGGCAAGAACGCTCGGCGGCTCCCCGTCCATGTTCACGCCCGGTCTCACGCGCGTGAGGACGTAAACCTCGTCCCAGAGGGGTCACCTACCGCCAGCCGTTCGGGCTTGAGCGCTCCTCTCGGTCCTGACCTCTTGGGCTCGGAGCTAAGTTCAGAGCGGCCTCGTCGGCGCGCTCTGAGGTGCTCCCGCCAAGCCGGGATCTCACCGTGGGAGGTATTGGTGCCCGCTCGTCTGCGTGAGAAACACGCGGATGTACCGTTCGGTCGTCTGCACGTCCGCATGTCCGAGCCAGACGCTCACCTGCTTGAGCGACGCTCCGTTCGCGTGCACGGCGCTCGCCCAGGCGCGCCGCAGGTCGTGGATCGAGAATTTCGGTAGGTTGGCTTCCTTCCGGATGCGCTGGATCTCCTTCCAGACCGACTTGTCGTCGAGGGCGACCTCGTTCTGGCGCGCCACGAACGCCCTGACGGCCGCCGCGGTGCGTGCCGAGACGGGGATCTCCCGGTAGCGGTAGCCCTTGGTGGTCCAGTTCGGCTTGGGCGTGATGGTCAGGAGGCCACGGGCCTCGTCGACGTCGCGCGCGTCCAGGTGCCGTGCCTCGTCGATGCGGATGGCGCTGCCTGCCGTGAGGCGGAACAGGGCGCCGTAGGCCGGGTGGGTCATCCTGTCGGCGGTATCGAGGAAGAGGTCGACCTGCTGCGGCGAGAGGGCGAGCGCGTTCGGCTTGGGGCGCGGCTCGCGGAGCTTCAACGAGGTGAAGTCCTCGTGCTTGAATGGGTCCTTGGGAATGAGCCCCTCGCGCTTGGCAAAGGCGAACATTTGCCGGACTGGTGTGAGGTCGCGGTTGACGGTCGCAGCCTGGGCGCCAGCCTGGGTCCGGCTGCGAACGTACTTCGACATGAGCTTGAAGGTAATCTCGTCGGCGCGGCGCACGTCGTTCGTCTCCGCCCACTCGATGAAGTACAGGACGCGCTGCGCGTAGGAGTCGGCCGTTTTCTTGGTGTGCCGTGGCGGTCGGCAATACTCGGCGAACTGCATTGCCAGCTCGGTCAGGAGGGGTGCCTCAACCGGCGGAGCGCCTTTCTCAACTCCTCCGCGGTCTGCGGCAGCCTGCTCGCGCTGCCGTCGGGCGACGAACTCGTCGAGCTTGCGCTGGGCCTCGACGCGGTCCGGCGTGCCGAGGGAAACTTCGCGGCCGTCGATCCATCCAGTCCAGAGCCGGCCTTTGCCTCGTCGGCGGAGGAGGTGCGGCTGGCCGAGCGTGTATTTTCTTTTCGAGCGCGACATGAATAAGCTCGTTCCGAGGTTTCGGTGCGGGAAGCCTCGAGTAGGTGCGTCACGCTCGCGGCGTCGACGCGGACTTGACGATTGATTCGGTAGGCGACGAGATCGCCGGCCTTGATCAGGCGGCGTACCGTCCGGGTGGACAGCCCGAGGAGAGTGGCTACCTGGTCTACCGAGAGAAGTCGGGGGAAGTCCTGGGCATGAGCCTTCGACGTGCCGACTTCGCGTGCATCTCTCTTATTCCCGAAAGCAGGGGAATCTGTTGGACACCGATTGATCCGATTCCTACCCATGCCGAACCCCATCCGGGAGGCGGCTCTGGCAAGCGGGCGCCGTGGCGAGGATGTGGTTCTTGTCCCGGTAGGCACCCCAGCGGAGGGAGGTGCCCCACCCTGGGCTCAGGTTTGCGCCACGTCGTGCAAGAGGAGAACCTCGACGGGGAGCACGCGCATGCAGGGCCTCGGCTGGCGTCACCGCCGCCCTGTTCGTCTGGGGCGCAACTGCGCCCCGTCGCCCACCACCAGTGGTTGCATCGCCCACGCAGGGTCCTACGCTCAGAGGGTGCCACAGCAGGACGCTGCCGCTCGGTTCGAGGCGGCCCTTATCGACACGGTTAGCAAGCTCTCGACCTATGAGGTCGAGCCGGCCCTTGCTCCGTTCGTGGTCCTGCTGCACCTCCTCGACCGGGCGGCGGATGCCGACGAACATACAGCCAAAGCCGCAGAATCAATCCTGAAGGACCTGCGTCGGGCCTACGCGTGGGTGCGCACCCACGATAAGAACTGGCCTGAATGGCTGGCGCTTACGAAGGAGGGGCAGCCTGTCGACACGCGCACCGGCGAAGCTCCCCCGCCGAAACCTATCTGGCAGCCGAAGCGCGTCCACGTGTTGAGAAGCGAACACCTCCCGCCTGACCTTTCACATGTTCATGACCTTGTGACGCTTCTCTGGCCTGTATTGCCGCTCATCCAGTTCCTCCACGACGCTCGTGCATCAAATGCATGGAAACCGGAGGAAATTACGGCGCGCGTATGGGAGCACGCATTCGTCGCGCTCTGCACGAAGCCAAAGAAGATGTTTCCATGTATCTACGACTTGGCTCGGACAATCGTGAGGCGAATGCGCCGGATTTTTCCACGTCTCGAGCAAGACGAAATCGACAGCATTGCCGACGATGTGGCGTGTAGCTTTCAGCGTAGAAATGGTTCGGTTTCCCGATACAAGGCAAGGGCGAGGACGATTCCAGAAGCAGCAAAAGGGGTTCGGCGATACATGGAGGCGGCAATCCGACTTCGTGCGAAGGACGCAATCCGGACGCACCTGGATCCGAGTTTTGCCGTCCCGGCGAGCACGCTCCGCCGCTGGCGTCGGAAGCTCGGGATCGTCCCGGAGAACCCTGTGCATGCCGAGGAAGTCCGAAGAGACATGAAGAGCAGGCAGACGCATGCGCCCCCGGATCGCGTCTCGATCGCGAAGGCGGCAAAGATGTTCGGGCGAGCCCGGTCGACGACCATGAACGCCCTGCACGTCGCCGAGAAAAAGTATAACTTCACCGCGGACCGCGGACCCGACAGGACGACGATCTGGCTGACGCACGAGCAGGTCCGCTGGCTGAGGGAGTGTCTCCCCGCACCGCGGCGGCGCCAGCCGCCCGCGCGCTGACGTTCGATCTGGCAGGGTGTGACCGTACCTCTTCGCGCCGCCACCAGTAGCGGCAAGGAGGTTGATCATGGCCACCGCGCTGAAGCGGGTCCTCGTCGAGACGGGGATACCGCAGTACCAGGTTGCCCAGCGAGCTGGGCTCACCGAGACACGTTTGTCCCGGCTAGCCACCGGTCGAGCGACACCTACTGAGGACGAACTGCAGCGTCTAGCCGAGGCGCTCGGCGTAGACACGGATTGCCTGCGTGACTCTTGACCGGCATACGGCGCTGCGTCGGGGGGCACTGGTTTTACCCATTCGGCGAGGGACGTTCGCCCTCGTGCAGGCCTCGTGTCCCCGAGCATCCGCACCGGGGCTCAAGTCTGATGTCGATTACGAATTGCTGGGCCGTTGGACGCGGCCGAGACTCGGGAGGTCAACATGAAGATCTGCGCCCTGCCCCATGCCCGTTGGAACCCGTCCCCGCGGTCGTCCCGCAGGCCCACGCTCGCCGAGCTTTTCGGCGAGGCTCCCCGCGGCGATGCAATCGATCTGCCCCTGCGCTGGAGGGATGGGTTCCATATCTTCGTCGCGACCCTGTACGACCTCTTCGCACAGGATGGCGCCTTCGTGCACGCGGTCTTCGACGTCATGGGCCGGGCCACGCACCATGAGTTCCAGATCGAAACGACCCGCTCCGACCGGCTTCTCGCGCTCAGCTCGCGACTCGACTGGAGGTCCAATATCTGGGTGGGCGTGACGATTGCGGAGCAAGCGGACCTCGTCCGCGTCGACGAACTTCGGCGTAGCGGTGCGCGCGTGCGCTTCGCGCACATCGTGGGCCCGGTCGCCATGGGCCGGCGCGACCTGGCGGACATCGACTTCGTGATGGTCGAGGCCCTGAAGGGGGAGCTGCAGGTGGGGCTCGAGCAGGCCTGCGCCGTGGCTGGATGCCGGCTGTTCGTCGGCGCGCCCGAGACTGCCAGTGAGCGCGCGATGCCGTCGATTGGTACGATGCCTGCGCTCAGGGGGCGCGGAGGGGGCGAGAGGCGGTGACGCATGCCTGCTGATCTCGCTCTACGCAGGTCGGATGGGGCGATCGCGCCCGATGCAGAACCCGAACCGGCCCAGCCTGGGGCACCGCACGAAGGGGAAGGGGAAGGGGAAGGGGAAGAAGAGGAGGCCGAGCGTCCCTGGGAGGAGTCCGACTTCGAGCCATTCCCGTCGTCCATCGAGCCCAAAGGCTACTTCGCCGACGGCGGCGTCACGTACAAGGTCGACAAGACGAGCTCCGCGCAAGTCGTGTGCGGGTTCGTGGCGGAGCCTATCGCGGAAATCGTCACGATCTTGGATCTCGACCACCATGAGCGGCGAGAGCGGCGTCTTGTGGTGCGCTACACACTCCCGACTGGGCAGCAGCACACCGTCACGCTCGAACCCGCGGGGTCAAGCGGCGATGTTACGTCCGCCCTTCTACGCGGGGTCCCGAGCGACCTTGCTCGTGCCTCCGTCGTTCGCAGGCGCGACGTGGCACTCGCGGCCTCGGCCTTCAGGTCGCCGCGCTTCGAGACCGTCGTACGCGTGCGGCAGTGTGGGTGGTTACCCGACAAAACCTTCGCCCTCCCCGGCACCGACGTTGTGGACCTGCAGCATGTCAGCGAGCTGCCCGGCGCGCGGCTGTGGGAGATCCCATCGGTTTTGGACCTTCGCGCGGCGCGCGAGGGTGCACTGGCGTTGCTTGAGGTGTGCGCGTCCGCGCCCATCGAGGTGATCGCGCCGGTCGTGGGCACCGTCTTCGCGGCGCCGATCTTTCGAGGCGAGGACCATCTGGCAGCGCGAGGCTTTGCCACCCTGGTGGTCGGGCCCTCGCAGCGCGGCAAGACGACGCTCGTACGCAGCGCATGCGGTCTGCTCGGACGCTTCGATCAGCAACCCGGTTGTGTGGCGACCTGGATGTCGACCTTCACGTCGCTCGAGCAGGCCCTGCACGCCTACCGCGATCTGCCCGTAATCATCGATGACTTTCGCGAGACCGACGGGGAGGCCCGCGAGACGTTCCGCAGGCTCGTGCTCGCCCTGGGCGATGGATCCGGCCGGGGCCGGACGGGGTTATCAGCAGGAGGCGCCCGCGTCACGCGTGCATTCCAGCTCGTCGCGCTGCTCTTAGCGACGGGCGAGCAGAGCATTGACGACGATGCAGCAATCGCAGGCCGCATCGTGGAGGTCACCGCCCGGGACATCGATGTGGCACGCCTGCTCGAGATCGCCCCCGAGCAACGGCACGCGATGCCGCACACCTACGCCGCGTACCTGGCTTTCTTGTCGGCCCTGCCGGAGATGTACTGGTCTGCACAGCGAGATGCGATGCGTGCCCTGGCATTGGAGCTCGGCAGCTCTGAGAGTCGCGCCGCCGAGAACCTCGCCACGGTCGTGATTGCCTTGAACATCGTCACCGACTTCTTCAACGTTACCTTCGTCGGAAATCCAGAAATCACCGGACCCTGGCAGGAGTTCATGGTGGGCTTTCGCCTGCGCCTGCCGGAGATCATGCGCGAGCACGCACGCCGGGTCCGCGAAGAGGCCATCGACGAGGTTGTGCTCGCCGAGATCGCGCGTGGTCTTTGCGTCGGGGAGATCCGGCTCGCGCGCTTGCCCACGGGCCGCGCCGCGCCGCCCGACGCGAGGGGAAAGCTCGTCGGCGCTTATGATCGCGAAAAGATCTACCTGCAGCCGGACATCATCACACGTTGGGTGTCCGATCAGCTGCTCCACGCCAAGCGCAGGTGCGCCTCTCTTGGCAGGAAGACCCTCGGGCGGGCACTCGCCGCGAGAGCCGGGGTTGATGGTGACTTCCGGACCCAGCGGATGATCGAGGGCAAGGTCCAGTGGTTGTGGCCAGTCCCGCGGAGCGGCCTGAGCGACGTGTGGCAGGGGCTGCTCGACGACGTCTCGTGGCCGGATGCCAGTCCGGGATACGTCCGTCGGCGGCGTCGTTGCCCCTGACCGGCGACCTGCAAACGGTGAAACGGTGATGCCACGCAGACCGGCCTGCTGCGCCGGGTTTGGTAAGGCCATGTGCCTGGGGTGCAGTCTCGAGTGCGGGGCCCACCGTTTCACCGTTTGCGGCCGACCCAGTCAGGTGACCCGGGCTTGCACGTAGGCGCAGGCGCGATCCCGGAGCTCGACCAGCCGTCCCATGTCGCCCGTCCCGCCCTTGTCGGGGTGCTGGGACTTCACCCGAGTCCGGTAGGCACGGCGGACATCCTCGACGTTGGCCGAACCATCGAGGCCGAGCTCGCGTAATGCGGCAAGCCCCGGGGCTGGCGCTGCCTCCGTGCGGGAGAAGCCATTGAAGAAGTCTCCCATGCGCTCTTTGAACCGTGCCTCTTCAGCAGCTTTCCGTGCCCTCTCTGCGCTCGCTGCGCGCAGATCGTCGAGGCTTGGCTTCTTGAGGTACGCCGTCTCAGCATTATCACCGCGTCCGAACCGGGCTTTGCCTTCCACGGCGAGCGCCATCATGTCGATTGTCTCGCTCGCCCAGTCCTCCCCTGGCCGTCGGACCTCGAGGTCGTATCGATACACGCAGTCGCCAATGACGTGCCCGATCGCTCTCCGCGCGGAGCAGCGCGTCACCTGGTCGGGCGCGCCAGGCCGAACTCCGGGGCGCGAGATCCAGATATGCTTGGGGGGCGACTTCAGCAGCGCCTGCTCGAGGTGTCGCCGCCGGAGCCACTCCGCTCGCTCTTCTCGGGTTGGCGGATGGTCGTAGACCAAGACCGCCTGCTCGAGCGACATCGGGTTGTATTGGTCATCCGTCCTGAGGGCTCCGAGACCTCGGGAAACGCCCTCCTCGGCGAGTTCTTTCGTGCTCACGCGCATCGACCCAGCCGGGGTCTCCACCTCGATCCCTTCATCATCCGAAAGGACGCGGCGCTCGACGGCCAGCGGCACGTCGTCGAGACGCCCAGGAACCCGGTGCAGCGTCCAGACATGCCGGGGGGACCAGCGCGAGCGGAACTTCGGCTCGACACCAGGACGTTCGCGCGCGGTGGCAGTGGGTTCCGTGGCCACGGAACTCGGTGTTCTTTTTGTGGCCACGAAACCGGCGGCTGCGCTGGCCGCGTCCTCCGCGGCGAGCCACGCGCGGAAGAGGTCCGAGGCCGTCGCGCCCTTCTTCTGGGCGAGAGCCGAGATTCGCATCTTCTCCTCCTCGGTGACGCGCACCTTGAACCAAGCGAGGGAAGCGGAATGCGAGCGGGGCGGGCGAGCCATGGGGGCGAATCGTGGCCACGAAACTCACCCGGATGCAACAGCCGTTTGCGCGTCCGAGGTCATCTCGGTAGGTGTAGCTGTGCTGCCAGGGCGTGCCGGGGTCCCCATGCCGCTCACGCGCCGCGACGTGGACGACGTTCGGCTTCTTGTCCTTCCACCGGCGCTCGAGATCGTACCCGAACGTGGTGGTCGGCTCCGCGAGCGTGTCCCCTTCACCCGTGCCGACCTTGCCCATGACCGCCGTGGCCAGGCCACGACCAGCCCGAACGCCTCGAGCTCTACCGCGGTGCGGTTCTTGTTCTGGTCGGTGACCAGGACCGGGGACATCGTGCGGTAGTCGTTCTCCGCCGTGATCTCATTGTCCAGGGGATCGACGACCGAGACCACGAGTAGGTTGTGGATGTCGTAGCCGATCTTCGTGGTTTGTCCCAGGTGGTCTCTGACCTCGATGGGTAAGTAGAACCTGGTCGGATCGAAGATCTTCCGTCCAGTCGGGATCAAGAACACGCCGTCTTGTTTGACGTACCCGCCCTCGGCGAGGAGCTGCGGCGGGACGCCAGGTACGCGCTCTGCTGGGAGGAGTTTACCCTCCCGACGAAACATTGCTGTACAGCCCAGAGCAGAGGGCAACGGCGAGGCCCTCGAGTGGTTTGTTCAGACATACTCTCGCGTGTACTTCTTCCCTACTTCTCACGCACGTTCTTCTTTCAGCATGGAACAAGCCGTTTGGTGCACCGATGGTTACTCGGTGATACGGCGTGAAGAACCGCTGAGGGGGGTGGGCTTCTCTTTCGTGGATCCGTCGTGCTGCAATCCCGACCATGGATACCTACACGGCAGGCCACGCGGTCCGGATCTCCGGATTACGTTACCGGAAACTGGATGAACTTCTGCGCAGCGGGCTCTTGAAGCCCAGCGCCGGAGGAGGTCAGGGGCGCGGCTCTCCGCGCCGTTTCACGGCTCGAGATCTACTCGCACTCCGGCTCGCGCGAGAGTTGACGAAGGCGGGCATCCGCGTGCGGATGATGGTCGGCGTCTTGCGCTACGTGCAGCGGGGCCGCGGGTTCCCCGAGCTCCGAGAGCTGGTGAACGCGGCCATCTGGACCGATGGGCAAAGAATTGTCTTGTTCGACAAGTCGACGAAGAAGTCGGCCCCGGGCTCGGGGGAGCGGTGCGTGAGCCACCTTGTGGACCTCGGTCCGGCCGCGGAGCACGTGCGGCGCGGGATCGAGCGAATTGTGAACACGGCGCCGCGGCGTCGGAAGAACACGAACGATCGTTGAGAAAAGAACGGCTCCACCCGCCAGGTCTGCCAGGCCGCGGATGGAGCCATCCAGGAGATGGTCATGAATCTAGCACACGCTTCTACGGAAACCAATGCCGGGTGCGCGCAGGTGCTGCCCTTCGAGCCCCATCACATCCAATATCTAGAGGCACGCGGCGTCGCTCCGGGGTTGGCCGCTGAGGCTGGCTTGCGCGCTCTCTCCGCGGAGGAAGGCGCGAAGCGGTTGGGGTTTGCGCAGACGCTCTCCTCTTCGGGTCTGTTCATCCCGTACCCGAACGAGGCCGACTATGGGCGCATCCGGCTTGACCAAGGCGAGCCGCGTTTCCTGGTTCCGAAGGGCAAGGACATCCCCATCTACATCCCGCCGAACTGCGAGCGCGAGGGCGACAGTCCGCTGCACGTGGTCGAGGGACCAATTAAGGCGCTTTGCCTCCAAGACCATGGTCTTGCGACGATCGGGCTCGGCGGGATCTACTCGACGCTCACGAAGGACCTACGCCTGAACGCGTCGTGGAAGGCCATCGCGCTCTACCGGCGCGTGGTCATTATTGTGTTCGACGCCGGCCGGGCGTGGAACCTAAATGTTGCTCGCGCAGAAGCGCGGCTTGCGATCGCGCTGGAGCAGAATGGCGCGAGGGTCATGGTGGCAGCGCTCCCGCCCCGCGAGGATGGTGGCGATCAAGGCCCAGACGACTACGTGGTGGCGACTCACGGCCCCGATGCGATCAAGGCGGTGATTGCGGCGGCCGTCCCCGCAGACCCTATCTTGCGCTTGGAGAGCATCTCGGACGACCAGGCGATTGCTCTCCTCGGTGACATGCCCTTCTTGTTCACGGTCAAGGAGCGGGGGGCCGCGGTGGAGAAGAGGGTCACAGCGCTGCTGCGCAAGCACGGCGTCAAAGAGACGGACATTCGACGTGCCATAAAGGAGGTCGAGAAGAGGGCCAAGCAGCGCAAGCACGAGGGAATGGTAGTGGAGGACTTCAGCTATACCGAGCTCGAAGGGTCGCTCTGCCTTGTAACCCGGCCGGATGGCGTCACCGACTATGTCCGGGCGCTCTGCAACTTCTCTGCGCAGATTGTCGAGGAAGAGACCCTCGACGATGGCTCCGAGAAGAAGCGGGTCTTCGTCCTCGAGGGCGAACTCGCCTCCGGAGCCCCCCTGCCGCGCGTGCGGATCACGCCCGAGGAGTTCGAGACGGAGCTGTGGCCCAGCAAGTATTGGGGGGCTCGAGTGAACGTCTACCACAACAATCCGAGGGGTGCGCTGCGCGCGGCCATCAAGGCAGGCTCAAACCCGAATGATAAGGTCACCTACCAGCACACTGGATGGCGCGACAAACTCTACCTGCATGCCGGCGGCGCCGTTGGGGCGCCCGATGTCTCGGTTGATCTCGAGGGGCCCTTTCGCCGGTACAGCCTCCCCGAGTTCGCCGAGGACCCGGCAGAGGCAGTGAAGATCTCGCTCGCTTTTCTCAAGACCGCCGACACGCGCGTCACGCTGCCCTTGCACTGCGCGGTTTACCGCGCGCCGCTTCAAGACTTGTACTATTGCGACGCGGCGCTCGCGTTGTACGGCAAGAGCGGCAGCATGAAGAGCTCGCTGGCTGCGCTCGCGCAACGCCACTGGGGAGACTTCGATCATGCATCGCTGCCCGTGAGCTGGGGCTCGACGCCAAACGCGATCGAGCTTTATCTCCATCGGATGAAGGACGCGCTCGTCACGATCGACGACTTCGCGCCGAAGACCGCGGACGCGACGGACGAGATGCACAAGAAAGGCGCCCAGGTCCTTCGCAACATCGGGAACGGGAGCGCGCGTGGTCGCCTCAAGTCGGATTGCACTGCGCGCTCTGATCGTCCATGCCGAGCACTCGTCCTGAGCACGGGCGAAGACCTGCCAAAGGGAGAGTCAATTCAGGCAAGGCTCATCGCCCTTCGCATGAAGAAGGAGGACATCGACCTCGACGAGCTGACGAAGCTGCAAGCCAAGGCGCATCGCCTGCCTCACGCGATGGTCGCGTACATCCAGTGGCTCGCCCCAAGAATGGAGCAGCTCAAGCTCGAGGTGGCGAAGAAGTTCCGGGAGTTCCGTGAGGAGATGCAGCAGGAGTACGGCCATCTGCGGGCTCCGGCCGCGATGGCGCACCTGCTCGTCGGCGCCTACTACTTCACCCAGTTTGCAAAAGATCTCGGCGTGATGAGCGCCGAGGATGCCATGCACTACATCGAGGAGGCCCGCGGCGCGCTGTTGGCGAACTATCGCGAGCAAGTGAGTGCGACGGAGCAGTCCAACCCCGGCCGTCGCTTCCTGGAGGTGCTGCGCGATCTGCTGCTCCGGCGCAAGGTGGCGTTGAAGTCGCTGGGCATGCCGCTGACATCGGCCAGTAGCGACGACGCAGAGCCAGTGGGCTGGAAGGACAAGACGCACGCCTACCTCCTGCCCGACGCCGCCTTCGAGGCGGTCAACAAGGCGCTGAAGTCGATGAACGAAGGCACGCCGCTGCAGCAGTACGGCCTCTGGAGCCGCATGGTGGAAGAGGGGCTCATTCTCCCGTATGGGAAGGGAAAGGAGCCGACCCACCGGCTCGACGTCGATGGCGACGGCGAGCGAGAGCGCGTGCTGAAGATCGACCTCGCCAAGCTGCGGGGGGAGCCGGACCCGGACGGGTCGGGTGACGGAGGGCCCGGTCCTGGTGGCGGCGAGCCTGGGCCCGACGATGATGGCGAGGCCCTGTGCGAGGGGGGTGATGACGGGCTTGATCTCCCCTCGCTCTGGCGCCCCATCCGGAGCCCGGCGGAGAACATGAACGGCTCTGCGCCCCTCACGGCTGCGAGTTCGCCCCCTCCGCTGGCCCTGGCTGTCCAGATGCCCGGGTCGTGTCCAGATCGATCTGGGCAGGCGAGCGAAGGGGCAGCCACTCGCGAAACCCGCTCAATCCCCGGGGTTCTGTGGTGGAACGATAGTAACCAGCCTCACTCTGACCAGATGACCGGATGTTTCGGGGGGGAGGGGTCCTCCATGGGGTCCGACGCTGCGACTGGGGCCGCGTCGTCCGCGTCCTCCTTTGGGGAGGCTCTCTCCCCCCAAAAGATCTGGTCATCTGGTCAAGCCGGGCCGAGCACCCTGGCGGAGGCCATCCTCCGCGCAGGCCGCGTCGGCCTGGTCGTCCATTCGACGGGTTCCGACCTCACCGAGGGTCCTGTCATCATCACCGTCGCCCTGCCCGATGGCCAGGCGCGGGTGTTTCACATGTTCGGCGGAGAGCAGCTCGGCCCTGTCGCCGATGCCCTCTGCCAGGTGACGGTCGTCGGCCACGACCTCAAGGGCGCGCTCGCGCAGTTGCAGTACCACCTCGGCTTCATGCCGGGCACGGTCGTGGACACGGCCATCGCATGGCGGCTGCTCGATGGCGGCAGGCACCTCAAGAACGACAAGTACTTCTCCTTCGAGCGCGCGTGTGAGCTCGCGTTCGGTAAGAAGATTGTCCAGAAGAACATTAATTGGTGGATGACGCCCAGCCCCGAGCTACGCGATGAGCTCGCGCAGAAGGCGCGGGATGTTCTGCATCTCGCGGACATCTTCCAGCAGGATCTCCAAGAAGAGCGCCTCGAAGAAGCTGCCGTGCTCGAGTTTGCGGTCCTCCCCATCGTCGCCCACATGGAGGCGTACGGCATGCCCATCAACCGAGTCGAATGGGAGCGGCTCGTCAACATGTGGACAAGCGAGGCCACGGAGCTCAAGAAGAACCTCGTTACCATGCTGGGCGTAAAGGATCTCGATAACAACGATGACATTCTCGCGGCTCTCCACGGGCTCGGTCTCCAGGTCGCGGGCACAAGCGGTGAAGCTCTTTCGACGTACATGTACCTCCCCGTAGCCCAGCAGCTTGTCCTCTACCGGCGCAAGAACGGCTTCGTCACGGGCGCCGGCAACGGCGTGTTGCGGGCCTTCAGCCGTTCCGAGGATGGGCGCGTGCATGCGACGTTGAAACAGATAGGTGCCGTTACAGGCAGGTTCAGCGCTCGGCAGCCGAACCTGCTCGGCCTGCCGCGCGACAAGCAGGTGCGCTCGTGCATCCAGGCTCCCCCGGGCAAGAAGCTGGTCGTCGGGGATTACAACGCGATCGAGCTGCGCGTGCTCGCAGACCAGACGGTGGACGAGAAGCTCAAGGAGGTGTTCGGGAAGAGCGACGGGGACCCGCACCGACACACGGCGTCGCTGTTGATGAACGTGCTCGAGAACCAGGTCACCGACGAGCAGCGCAACCGGGCAAAGCCCGTCAACTTCGGCGGCTCGTTCGGGATGGGCGTGAACAAGCTCATCGCGTACGCGAAGAAGAACTACAACGTGGACCTCAGGCCAGAGCAGGCGGCGCAGTTCAAGCACATGTTCTTGCAGAACTACGCGGGAATCGCCGCGTGGCAGAAGAAGATGGCCGAGGAGATGCCGGGCGAGCTACGCACCAGGAGCGGCCGGGTCTCGTACTACTTCGATCCCGATGAAGAATACAACGCGCGCCTGGCCTTCCCCATTCAGGGTACTGCAGCCGATGGCATGAAGCAGGCGATGGTGCTCCTCGCCCCCCACCTCAAGCGCCTCGGGGCGCAGATGATCCTCGCCGTGCATGACGAGCTGCTTGTGGAAGCCCCTGAAGAACATGCCGAGGAGGTCAAGGAGCTCATGCGCGACTGCATGATCGCCGGGATGAAGAAGTACGTGCCCTCGGTGCCGATCGTGGTCGAGCCGAAGGTGATGTCACGCTGGGAGAAGTAGAAGGGCAAGGACGGGCTGTGGGCGGCCCAGACACCGCCGCTCGCCGCCCGCCCCGGTGCCCACCTCCACGATGGAGAAAGCTGGGGGTGGCGTTCAACACCCCTCCTACTTGCAACCCGCGCCAGAGTACACTGAACCTCGCGAATCTGTTCGACCTTTCGGGGCAGAAGCCGGCGTGGGGCGCTCGCATCTTCTGTGCGTCGTCCCTATGACTCCCTCGGGAATTAGGCACCCAAATTGTTCCATCCCCGCCGGACCGCCGACCCCGGTCAGACTCGACAACTGGCTGCAGAACCGAGGTTTCGTTCTCCGGAGGGCTCGGATCGGCGCGGGCCGCGTATGGTGGTGGCTCCTCGCGAAGGTTGGCTCTGGAGCCCCGCCAGTGCCTGCCGTCGTCCTCTTGGCACTCGAGACGGTGGGGGGCGCCGGCAGAAGCACCCTGGTCCGTGCTATGCGACGGACACGGGCCCGGGGCTCGGCGCGGACGATGTAGCCGGACGTCTTGCAGGAGGAGGCGGCGGCCGAGACATGCGTGGGAGTCGGCAACGTCCAGCAGATTCACGCGGACATCTCCGATCCTGATCTCGGCGGTCAACCCCTTGAGCTCTTCTCGTGCGTTGGCACGCTCCTCCTAACCTTTTGGAATGACGTCACTTTTGGCTGATCGGAGTGCCCTGTTCTGACCGGCCGCGAAGTAGCTCTTCTGCTCGCCGGCCGTATGGTGCTACCGGGAATCGGCAGTTGGTTTTGCCGTTCGACCGCCGATGATATGGGGGGTGGGGCCGAATCTCGGACCGCGGCCGAACCGCCTACCTGCATGAGATCAAAGGAGAAGTCTCTCGGTCGGGCCGATCTCGACCCCATCCAGAGTGAGGGCCGAACTGCGACCTAGCCTCCTTCGCCGCCGCAAACGAGCACGGCATGTGGCAGACGTCCTTGTCCTTGTTCGGCGTGATCTCCCAGCCGCGCAGAAGCCTGTGGCAGGATGCCGGCGTGCCCACGTCCGCAGCCATCGAGCACTACCTCCGCACCGGCGACCATGATCCGTACTTCTTCGACTGGTCCGGCGACGTCATCGAGCGCGAGCGCCGGGCGTGCCAAGACCTGAAGCGGGCGCTCGTCGACGAGGTTTCTCGGCGCGCGGCGGGACGCCGTCCCTCCGCAGAGATGCCGGCCATCGACCTCACCTCCTTCACCCGCGTCAAGGTCGAGCCCATGGTGCGTGGGCTCTTCCCGAAGGTGGAGCAGGACGTGATGCTCCGCTTGCTCGAGCGTTCCGTCGTTTTCCTCACCCCCGAGCGCGTCGAGGCCATCTTGCTCGGCTGCACGTGGCTCCACACCGCGTGGGACCTCGCCAACCTCTACCTCGGCAGCCTCGGCGCCGACCTCCTCGCCGAGGACGCGCCGAGGCTCGTCGGGCTCAGCTCGGAGACCACCTGCTTCGTATCGCTCGACTACTTCACCGAGACCGGTCGATTCGACGACTTCATCGTCCACGAGGCGGCGCACGTGTTCCATAACTGCAAGCGGATCACCGTGGGCCTGCGCGAGACGCGACGCCGCGAGTGGCTGCTCGAGATCGAGTTCCGAAAGAGGGAGACGTTCGCGTACGGCTGCGAGGCGTTCAGCCGCGTGGTCGAGCTCTGCCCGAAGATCAAGGATCGCCCAGCGATGGTCGAGGAGTACGCGCAGACGTTTATGCCCGACGATGAGCGTGTGGACCTTGACGAGCTCGTCGATATTCTCCGCGAGGCCGCACGGGCACGAAACGGGTGGAAGCACATCCTCGCGCGCTGCGCCCCGCGCAGAGAGCGGCGCGCAGGCCATCCCTTCAATCTCGGTCTCGAGCCCCTGGATCGAGGTCGACCTGCTCGGCAAGCCGCTCGATGATGTCCCGCAGGATCACGTGCGTGTTGCCATTCCAGTGCTCGTATGCGCGAATTTCGCGTAGCCGCAGCGTCATCGAGAGGTGCGTGAAGTCCGGTGTCTCCTCCTCCGGGGCGAGGGGGAAGTCCTCGACGAGGGGCACGTCACGACGTTCGCGGCGCTTGTCCTCGTGATATCGCTCGAACGCGCGACGCCGCTCCTCCGGCGTCTTCGTGCCCGCGAGGTATCGATCCATCTGCTCTTCGAATGCGCGAGGATCGATCACGGTGACGTTCTGATCGAGGTGGCGATCGAGCGAGTCGAGGTCGTCGGTCAGCTCGTCCGCGCCGAAGAAGCGGTTCATGAGCCGAGCCCGGCGCGCAACGACCCGAGGACCGAGGATGGGGCCGAAGAAGCGCGCGGCCTCGATGGCGCGCGAGAACGACCGGACTTGCAGCGTCATGCCTCCCTGCTTCGGAAAGCGGAAGACCCCGAGCAACACGGGTTCAAGATGGGCTGGCAATTCCGCATGCGTCCGGCCAAACGTCAGCGCCGTGGCTTCCGCCGTGTAGAGCCATCCCCAAAGGCCACTTTCTCGGTTCTCCTCCATGCAGCGGAGTTGCGAAAGAACCCTGGTGACGAACGGCTTGCCGGGGATCGTGTAGTACAGCCGGACCGGTTGGAACGGTTCGCCCGTTGTGGTGGTGAGAAGAAGGCGATCCGTACGCATCGGCGAGAGATCGAGCATGGGCAAACCCATCCCCTATCCTGTAGGCGGCGTCCAGCCCCATGTCGACCCGGGTTTGTCCGCGCCTTTCCTTTCTGGCGCCTTCATCCGCGCCCACCCTTGGGCTCGAGCAGCTCCCGGAACCTCGCAGCGTCTTCCTCGGGGTCCGCTTCCTCGCCCTGATCGCGGCACAGGCGCAGGTACTCGTTCTCGGCCGCGTCGAGCACCCGCTCCCGAACCAGACGCGCGCCTCGTGGCGCGGTACCAGCCGCACGCAGCATCTTCTCGATCGCGCCTGCTGCCGCAGCGATCAGCGGCAGGCTATCCGCGTCGTCGATGTCGAGGTCGATCGCCCGCGCGAGCATGGCCTTCACCACCTCGCGCCCCGTCTGCTCCACGACCGCTACGCGATCCTGGGGATCGTCGGCCGAGCCACTGGGGCTTCGTCCACGCGCCCCCGACTCGATGCCCTTGAGTGGCGGTAGTTCCGCCGTCGACACGAGCACCCGGATCGAGCGGGCCACTCCCGGCTCCCGCGCGATCAGCCCTCGCTGCTCGCGCGGGACGACCATCCGGTGTACGGACGGGGCGCTCACTTGGAAGTGCTTCTGCATCTCCGCCTCGGAGGGGGCGTGCCCATGGACGGACGTGTAGGCGTGGAGGAAGGCCAGGTAGCGGCCCTGCGTCTCGGTGAAGCGCGGCTTGTTCATGCTGATCGAAGCCTTCCGTACACCAACTCGATGGAGTTGATCGGTCCCAGGACGGGCCACGTACGACCAGGGACCAGCGTGCCCGCCTCGCGCTGGAACCCGGAGCTATGAGAACGGGACGAACCCGTTCTGCGCGGCATCATGCCGCGCGCCGTGCCCACCGAGAGGGCCGGTCCCTCTTGACGGAGTCCAGAGCCGGCGTCTTCCTGGGCCGGCCCCGCATCTTCGCCCGGACGCCGCTCTCCGGTGCAGGCTCCTCGCTCGCTTTCGCGCGCTTGAGCTGCCTGCGATGGACAGCATCCGGCATGCCGGCATGCTCGGCCAAGAGCTCGCCGAGCTCCTTGACCCTGCGGCAGACAGCGACCCTGCCCATGCCGAGCGTGCTGCCGATCTCGTCGAGGTCATGCCCAGCGGCGCGCAGCTCGATGAGCTGGCGGTCCCTCGGGCAGAGCGTCTCCAGCCACTCGTTCAAGCTGATGGCGCTGATGATCCGACCCGTCGGGTTCAGGCTGCGGGGCCGCGCCCTGCCGACATCCGCGTTCGACTCCTGGTTATCGATCTGCGGGTTGTCCTCGAACTCCGCGACGTACTCGCCGAAGCCCAGGACCTCGACGCGGCGGCGGTTGTAATTGCGCTGGTCGAATACGTCCTTCAGCCGCTGGGTCCGATCGCCACACGCGAGATGGCGGCTCAGGTCGATGGCGCGGAGGCGGCAAGCATGCACGAGCAGGGCATCGTCGAGGATGTCGCCCGCCTCGGCATGGCGCTTGTAGAGCCCCCATGTAAAGCCGAGGGCCTCCTGCATGCGCTCCTCACGGATGTTCTCGTGCAAGAAGCGCGCGACGGGGTTGAAGATGCCGCGCCGGATCTTCTTCTCGAACTCCTGGCGAATGTTCTTCGGAATCGTGGTCGTCACGGGGTCCTCCATGGAGCGCGCACACGGAGGCCCTTGCCCCGTGACGCGCAGAACGCGCGCCACGCAGGCGCGGAGACGTTTCAACGATGGTGAGGAGTTCTCCTCATTGTTCTTATCCCGCCGCCTGATGAATGTTTGCGGAGGACGAACCTACCGGTGGAACGTCACCACGTTGTGGTGGAAGCCCTTTCAGAGAAGATCGAGCCGCGGGGCTAAAAGAACGGGCCCGATGTCCCGTTCCCGCGTGGATCACGCGGCTTGCCGGAAGGCGTCGATGGTGACGCGGTCGCACCACGCGGCGTACTCCCTGTACCAGACCCTCCACTGCTCGACGAACTCGGCGAACGCGACCTCACCCCGCACGAACCGGGAGAAGAGCGCGTGCCGCTCGAGGATGCCCTGCCCCTGAGCGGGCGGCGCTGACGCTCGCGGTACGCCTCCACCTGCCGCCCTTGACAGGCGGACAGGCAGTGCTCATTTGTTCCCTCTCAACCGCGACGACGGGAGGGATCGTGCAGAACAGGGCCTTCGTGTATCGCGCCGTCGTGTGCGGCGTAAATAACTCGATTGGGCAGACGCCCCTTTCGTTCGCCGAGTCCGATGCGCAGGCGATTTTCCGTACCTTCACAGGGGCGCTAGGACCAGCCGACGAGGAGAACTCAAAGCTCTTGCTCGGGGCACGAGCAACGCGCGGGAACGTGCTCCGTGTCCTCCAAGCCTACGCCCAACGCGGCACCGACTACTTGCTCTTCTACTTTTCTGGCCACGGGAGCGAGGACGGCCTGGCGCTTGCTGACGGCATGTTGGAGTATTGGGAACTCCATGCCGCGCTCGCGAACCTGCCGGCGCGCGCGAGGCTCGTCATCCTGGATGCATGCCACTCCGGAGCGTATGGCGGGTTGGTCGAAGTAGGGGGGGTAGGAGACCTTCAGGAATCATGGGCTGAGGTCCTGGCGGCAGCATTGCCTGGCACCCGCGTGCTCTGTGCAGCGAGGTCCGACGAACTCTCGGCAGAAGGCGGGAGCATTCGCATGGGCCACTTCACCTGGGCACTGCTCGAGGCCCTTCATCGAGGCAAGGGTTCGCTTCGCGGCAGAGATCATCGATGGGTTTCTGATTCCGAAGCCTTCTACCTTGCGAGGGCGCATCTCCTTTCACGGTGGCCAAACGACGCGCACCCTGACTGTAGGAACCTGAGCGGCGATTTCCCCATGCTGCTCAGCCACGCGCACGCGCCGATCGGCCGGGGCGCGCTATCTATTCGTCCGCATGCACGTGGCTATGCAGCAGACGTTGAGGTGGTTGCAGCCCGGCGAACGGGGGTCCCAATGCTCCTAAAGTGTCGATTGCTCGACGAATCCCGGGTAGAAGTCGGCACAGAAACGCGGATAATCGTTCCAACCACGAACGACGACAGCGGTATGGTTCGATTCCACTTCCCGCGATCTGCGCTCCCTTATGAGCATAGACAGGCGCTTGACTGGGGGTACCAAGTCCCATTGCACTGGGCTGTCAGCCTTGTGGACCCTTACCATGGTTATGTCCTCGGCAAGGCAACCCGACGCGTGGTGTACCGGAGACAGAACCACGCCCCGCTATTTTAAGCCTGCGGCCGACACCATGGTCACACCCCCACAAGACGCGTTCATCGACGACGCTGAAACGCAAGCGTAACTTTCCAGAGCCCAAGCAGACAACCTTTCGGGGAGCTAGCCGTTCCCTCGCACGTCAAGTCGTTCGGGAACGACGTGGGCCAAGCATGGTGGCGCGCCCAGCCCCGTCGGGATCGCCCCTCAAGCCTCGCGGTGTGTGAACGCTACTCCCCACCGTTCGCGGGTCAGTTCCATCTTCTCGCGATGACTGGCCCGCAGCACCACTCCTTACTCGTCCTCCCCAGAGCGTGTAGAAGGCGTCGACCCGACCGCCGAGGCGGAAGACGACCAGCTCGAACCCCGGTAGCAAGGACCAGCGGAACATCAACGGCTCTCCCTCAGCTTCTACCCACATGTTCCTACCTGCACGCGCTTCGCGCGTCCTTCCACCGTTGTAGATGTCTTGAGCACGACCTTCGTCCACCTTCGACGATTCCCGCGCTGTTGGCGGAAGTGACGTTTTCGGTCCGATGTGCTGCACGAGTTGGAGCAGCCACCACCCGTCCAGCGTTATCATCGCCCACCGGAACGGGAGGGCACGATGCAGCAGGGGTACGGGGGCGGCGAGTACATCCTCACGGGGCGAGTCGTCGACATCCAGACCGGGCAAGGACTGCCCGATGTGCGCGTCGAGGCGTGGGACAAGGGGCGGCTCTGCAACGACTTGGTCGCGTGCGCCTTCTCCGACGCGCTCGGCATCTTCCGTATCGTCCTTGAAGCCCGTCATCTGCGCGAGCTCTTCCTCGACCGCGTCCCGGTGTTGTTCTTCCGCCTCTTCGAGGGCCCAACCTGCATCGCCAGCACGGAGCGCTCGGTCCTCTGGCGGGTCGATCGCCCGGAGAGTGCGGTGCGGATCGAGATCAACCGCTCGACAAGTACACGCAGCTTCACCCCGACGCCCTTCATCGTACGTGGTCGTGTAGTCACGGCTGGGGGTGCGCCACGCGCGGGCCTCGTCGTGCGCGCCTACAACCGGAACCTCCGCGAGGAGCAGCTCCTCGGCGAGGCCACCACCAGCGACACCGGCAGCTACCGTATTGCCTACGCGGCCGACAAGCTCGCCCAGGACTTCGAGTATACCGGCACGCTGCTCGACGTGGCGCTCTTCGATCCCGGCCCCGGACGCGGGCACCGGAAGTCGGCTGCTGATCTTGTCGTGCGCGTGTACGACGCGGAGCGCGCTGTCACGGCCGAGAAGAAGCTCTGCCACGCGCCGCCCACGGCGACCGTGAACCTGGTACTGGGCGGCGAGATCTACCGCGGCCCCTCGGCCTACGAGCGCCTTGTTGTTCTTCTGGCCCCTGCCATCCGCGGCGACTCTCTGACGGACCTCACCGAGGAGGACATTCGCCACCTCGCGTGCAGCCTGCGCCTCGATCTGGACGACCTCGACGCCCTCGTCACGGCCACGCAGCTCGCACGCGCCCTCGGGATTCACCCCGCGGTCCTCTACGGGTTGTTCCGCGAAGGACTCCCTCGCGAGCGCCGTGCCCTGCTCACGACGAGGCCATCCGAGCAGCTCCGGGCGCTTCTTCTCGCGCTCGATCACAACCTGATCCCGGCGACGCTCCGGGAGCAGGTCGACGCCATCCTCGCTGCGCTCCACAAGGGCGCCGTGCAGCTCGCTTTCGAGCCAGCGGAGACCGGGATCTCCCTGGGCGATCTCCTCGCCATCGCGCTTCCCGCCCGAGATGCACAGGAAGCGCTGGTCTCGGCCTACCTCCAGTACGAAGGGCCGGTCGACGGCTTCTGGCAGGGACTTCGGGAGCACCCGATGTTCAAGGAAGAAGGGCTCGTCGACCGTGTGCAGCTCGCCCTGCAACTCGCCACGCTCAGCCGTCAGCACCTGCCCCTTGTTCGCGCCCTCGACGAATGGCGCCGCAGCGGCATGTGGTCGTCGCTCGCCGATCTCGCGAAGCTCGCCATCCCCAACTGGCTCGCCCTGCTGGAGAAGGGCGTCGGCGGCGCCCCCATCGGTTCCCCGCCCGACGTGCCCGGCGCCGACGACAAGGAGAAGAGCGCGAACTACGCGCTGCTCTTGACCGACACGCTGGCGAACACCCTTCCCACGGCCGCGCTCGCGGGGCAGCTCCAGGGCAAGGCGGATCAAGACCTGGCATTGTTCTTCTCGAAGAACCCCGACTTTGAGAGCGGCAAGACCCAGGTGCGCTCCTACTTGCAGGAGAAGCCGGGGGCCCTCGACGGCCTGTCCTCCCCGAAGACCGCGACGGCAAACCTCGAGGCCATCGAGCGCCTCTTCAAGGTGACGCCAAACCCAACGGAGATGAACACGCTCTTCTCCGCGGGCATTCACTCCGCGCAGAGCATCCAGAAGATCGGCAAGCCGGCGTTCATCAAGTCGTACAGCCAGGTGCTCGGGGGCCAGTCCAAGGCCGAGAGCCTCTTCCAGAAGGCCGAGCAGATCACGAGCGGTGCCCTCGCGCTCTTCGGGAAGTTCGCCTCCGTCGCTCGGCCGCCTGGGCTCTACGTTCTCCCCCCTCCGGACCTCGCAAGCACGGGTGACGCCGCCGCGCTCATGGACATCTTCGGCCCGCAGAATGTCGCCTGCGAGCACTGCGCGTCGATCTACGGCCCGGCCGCCTACCTCGTCGACGTCCTCGACTTCCTGGGCCGCTACCCAGCAAGCCAGAACAAGCCCGGGGATCCCGCGACGGCCCGTGAGGTTCTTCTCGCCCGGCGCCCGGATCTCGCACGCATCGAGCTCTCCTGTGAGAACACGCTGACCGAGGTGCCGTATGTGGACCTCGCCGACGAGATCCTCGAAGTCCGCCTGGCGCACGCGGTGGACCCGTCCGTCGTTCTCGATGCGCACATCAAGACCGTGGGCACCGCGGAGGAGCTTGCGCTCTCACCCCAGCCCATCCACGGCAATGCACGCTTCACGGCCTACAAGGCCCTCGCGCAGGGGAAGTTCCCCCCGGCGCCATCGTTCAACGTTTGGGCCGAGGAAACGGACATCCTGCTCGCGCACTTCGGCACCTCGCGTGCTGAACTCGTTGACGTCTTCTCCCAGGCCCCGGTCAAGCCGACGCCGCCGGCCCCCGGCCTGCTCGATGCGTTCTCGGCGCTGCTCAAGGAGACCAAGGAGGACGCCTCCGCGTTCTTCTCGGCCGTCGCCGAGCGCGCCGGGCTGCCGGCTGCGGACCTGGATGTCCTCGTGAACAAGCTCGGCCTGGTCTTCCCCTCGAGCTTCGAGGACGAGGCAGCAGTCGGCCGCCTCTGGAACGCAATCCAAGTCGTGAAGGGCCTCGGCGTGTCCGCGACGCGGGCGATCTCCTGGGCCACCACAACGGCTCCGATCGAGAGCGCCGACCCCGCCGTGCTCCCCGCCCCGGCTCTTGCCGATGATGTCCGCCTGGCCGTGAAGGCGAAGTACACCGAAGACGCCTGGCCCGAGATCGGGCGGGTTCTTCGCGATGATCTACGCGAACTACAACGAAAGGCGCTCGTCGCCGCCGCACTCGCGCTGGGCAAGTACGACTCCACGAACGACCTCTTCGCCGAGCTGCTCGTTGATGTGGAGATGAGCCCGAAGCCGACCACGTCGCGCATCCAGCAAGCGATCAGCTCGGTGCAGCTCTTCGTCCAGCGCAGCTTCATGGGCCTGGAGCCCGCGGTCACGTCCCTCGACGACGAGGCCGCCGCGCAATGGTCCTGGATGAAGAGCTACCGGGTCTGGGAGGCCAACCGAAAGATTTTCTTCCACCCGGAGAACTGGATCGAGCCCGAGCTGCGCGACGACAAGACGCCCTTCTTCAAGGAGCTCGAGAGCGAGCTACTCCAGGGTGACATCACCGACGCCCGCGCCGAGGGGGCATTCCGCAAGTACCTCCAGAAGCTTCATGATGTTGCGCACCTCGCTATCGTCGCCGTGTGCGAGGAGGGTCAGAAGACCGGAAGCTCATGGATCACGATCCTGCACGTCATCGGCCGGACGCGTACCTCGCCGCACGTGTACTACTATAGGCAGCGCGTCGACCAGTTGTGGTCGCCCTGGGAGAAGCTCGACCTCGATATCCAGAGCGAGCACGCCCTGCTCGCCGTCTACAATCGTCGACTGTACTTGTTCTGGGCACTGCTCGAGGAGGCGGAGGACACCGGGCAAGAAGCGGCACCTGCGCCGAAGGGCGGCAAGCCCGCGGGCCATAAGAAGCCGAAGGAATACGATCTCGATGATGGGGGCAAACCGCAGCCGGACATCGACCCCGACATCGACGAACCGCACAAGTCTCCGGGCCCCAAGGCGCCCGCCATCAAGAAGAAGCCGATGCGGCTCAAGATGGCCTGGAGCGAGTACCAGAACGGCCGTTGGTCACCCAGGAAGACAGGCCCGGAAGAACCTCTCCGCCTCGATCTGCCCGAGGGCGACCCGGCTGCGCTGACGTTCTGGAGTACGTACAAGAACGGCCAGCTCGCCATCCTCTGCGCGGTAAGAGAAGTGGCACCGCCGGATCGAGCCAGCCGGGTGTACGAGCTCGTGCTGGGCTGCGACGGACGCCTGACTGCTGGTCTAGCGTCGAATCCATGTCCGACGGGCGCGCCGTACGGCACGCGCCTCGCGGGGATGGAGTTCATCAAGGACAAGGACACCGCCGGCCTCTGGCTGCGCGGCTTCGTCCTCACCGACAAGGACGTGAAGGTCCTCGGGGCGACGCCGAGCGCATACCGGCTCGTCTGCGCTCAACGCGGACCGATGCTCTGGACCATGCTCCATGCGGGATTCCCGCACCCGTCGTTCTTCTACAAGGACGACAGCAGGACCTTCCTCGTCAGGATCGAGCACCAGGCTCAAGCGCCCAAGCGCGCGGTAGCGGGAGAGGCGTCCCCCATGAAGCCGTGGGGACAGGTGCTGCCCGGACTCCCGCCCGCACCGGCCGAAGGGCCGTTCTACATCCCCAATATCTCGATCGAGCTCGACCCGCGCCAGGTCCGAATCGAGACGTTCTACCACCCGCACGCCTGCGCCATGCTCGAGGCCCTCGACGGCGACGGCCTCGACGGTCTCTTCCGCTGGCCGGCGGACGGCTCTGCCATCCAGCTCCGGAGCGACGTCTACTTCCAGAAGACCTACAAGCCGGCGCTCTCCGTGGTGAAGAAGCCGTATCCGGTCGATGATATCGACTTCTCCCTGGCGGGTGCCTACAGCCAATACAACTGGGAGGTCTTCTTCCACGCGCCCTTCCTCATTGCCTGCATGCTGATGAAGAACCACAGGCACGAGGAGGCCCAGCGCTGGTTTCATCGCATCTTCGACCTCACCCCGGGCACGGGCGGGCCGGAGCGGTTCTGGAAGGTGAAACCTCTCCGCGAGAAGGCCGACCCGAAGGCGCTCGCGGCCGAGCTCGCGGCGCTCGCGGCGGGAGATGAAGAAGCCCTCGGGGAGCTCGCTGCGCAGATCAAAGCCTGGCGCGAAGAGCCCTTCAATCCCCACCTCATCGCACGCATGCGGCCAATCGCGTACCAGCGGGCCGTCGTGATGAAGTACATCGACAACTTGATCGCGTGGGGCGACTACTTGTTCTCCCAGGACACGCGCGAGGCGATCAACGAGGCGACGGGGCTCTACATCCTCGCCGCGGACATCCTCGGCCCGAAGCCCGATCTGAGCAAGCAGCCCGAGGCTGCTCCGAAGACATACGCAGAGCTCCTTGCCTCCGTCCCGCTCGCCGACCTCGAGAACCTCGTGCCCGAGCTCAACGGCGCCGGGGATGTTCCCCTCATCGACACGGCCCACTTCGCGATCCCGTCGAACGACAAGCTCCTCGGGTACTGGGATCTCGTCGCGGACCGGCTCTTCAAGGTCAGGCACGGGCTCAACATCGAGGGCCAGGCACGGCCGCTCCCGCTCTTCGCGCCGCCGATCGACCCGGCGTTGCTCGTGAAGGCCGCGGCGATGGGCGTTGATTGGAAGGACGTCAGCGAGGTCGTGCCGATGCCCCACTACCGCTTCGGGGTTCTGCATGCCAAGGCGATGGAGTTCTGCGGCGGCGTGATCGCCCTGGGCGCGGCCCTGCTCTCCGCGCTCGAGAAGAAGGACGCGGAGAAGCTGACCCTGCTGCGTGCGACGCACGAGGCGGCAGTCCTCACCGCCACCCGCGAGGTGAAGAAGCGGCAGATTGACGAGGCGAAGCAGACGCTCGCGGGCCTGAAGAAAGCTCGGGAGGCCGCCGCGGTCCGATACCAGCACTACAAGGGCCTGCCATTCATGAACTCCTACGAAGAGCAGGCGATGATGCTGTCAGGCGCCGCCGCCGTCACCCAGGCCCTCATCCAGGCTACGCACACCGAGTCGGCAGGGGCCTACCTTCTTCCGACTACAATCACGGGAGGCGCTGGTGTCGCCAGCCCGGCGGCATTGGTCGTTTACGGGGGCGAGAACGCGGCGAAGTCCGGTGAGTCGTTTGGCAACGCCCTCGGCGTGGTGGCGTCGTTGATGCGCGACGGCGCCGCGATGAGCGCGACAATGGGCTACTACACCCGCCGCGCCGAGGACTGGAAGCTCCAGGAGAGGATCGCCTCCAAGGAGATCGAGCAGCTCGACAAGCAGATCTTGGCCGCCGAGATCAGGCTGGCGCTCGCGGAGAAGGACCTCGAGAACCACGACCTCATGGTGGAGAACGCCAAGGTCGTCGAGGCGACGCTGCGCGAAAAGTTCACCAACGAGGCGCTCTACTCCTGGACGGTCAATGAGGTGTCGACGGTGTACTTCGACGCCTACAAGCTCGCCCTCGGCATGGCGAGGCGAGCCGCAAAGGCATTCGAGCACGAGCTCGCGCAGGACCCGCCGGACGTCTCACTCACGCACTGGGACAACACGAGAAACGGCCTGCTCGCAGGGGAGAAGCTGTTGCAGCAGCTCCGGCAGATGGAGGCTGCGTACCTCGACAAGAACAAGCGCGAGCACGAGATCACGAAGCACATCTCCCTCGCGCAGCTCGCCCCGCAGAAGCTCCTCGAGCTGAAGCAGAAGGGTGTCTGCGAATTCGACGTGCCCGAGCTCGAGTTCGACCTCGACTTCCCGGGGCACTACCTGCGCCGGATCAAGACGGTCAGCCTCTCCATCCCGTGCGTGACGGATGCCTACGGCACGCTCAACGCCACGCTCACGCTGGTGAAGAGCCGCGTCCGGAAGAGCACCGACCTTACCGGGGGCTACGCCGAGAAGGTGAACGATGGCCGGTTCACCACGCCGTACGTCGCCCCGATCTCGCTCGCCATCAGCGGCGCGCAGAACGACGCGGGAGTCTTCGAGCTGTCTCTGCGCGACGAGCGGTATCTGCCCTTCGAGGGTGCGGGCGCGATCGGCACGTGGAAGCTCGAGCTCTCTGCCAACAATACCGACCTCGACGCATTGAGCGACGTTGTTCTCCACGTCCGCTACACGGCGATCGACGGCGGAGACTCATTGAAAATCGAAGCGCAGAAGAACGCCGCGCTGCTCCTCTCCGGCCTGCGCTTGTTCTCGTTGAAGGACGAGTTCCCGACGGAGTGGCGCCACTTCTTCACGCCGGATGTCGGCGCAGCACAGACGCTGGTGCTGCCGCTCGAGAAGAGCGTCTTTCCAAGGTGCCGCAACGGCGGCGCCCCGAAGATCAACTCCGTGATGCTATTCGCCGCCTGGAAAGACCCCACAGCGTACTTCGGGGGCACGCCTCTCGCGGTGAACGTCACGCCGCCCTCGGCTGCCTCCATGCAGACCACGCTCGCGAAGGGCCCCGGCGCGCTCGACAGCCTCGCCGTGAGCCCGACGATGACGCCTGCCGCCGGAACATCCTGGGCTACGGGAGCGTGGACGCTCGCGGCTACGGGTCCCGTGGGCGACGGCCTCGACAACATCTGGATCCTCTGCGACTTCACGCGGCAGGGGGCCTGACCATGGAGGGCGTGCCGAAGCGGTCCTCGGTCATCCCCAGGCCGACGGTGAAGGCGCCCGACCCCTCCCTGCCCAAGGGCGGCGGTGCGGTGCGCGGGCTCGGGGAGAAGTTCAACGCGAACGTCGCCATGGGCACGGGCACGTTCAACGTCCCGATCGCGACGACGCCTTGCAGGGGCCTCACGCCCGAGCTCGCGCTCACCTACGACTCGGGGACCGGGAATGGCCCCTTCGGCGTCGGCTGGCACCTGTCGGTCCCGGCCATCACCCGCAAGACGGACAAGGGCCTGCCCGAATACACCGACCATTGGGACACGGACACGTTCATCCTCTCCGGCGCCGAGGACCTTGTTCCTGTGCTCGGTCCGGATGGGGAGAAGCTGATCACTACCGAGCAGGGCCGGAGGATCCAGCGCTATCAGCCTCGCGTCGAGGGGGCCTTCGCCCGCGTCGAGCGCATCACCGAGGCGGGCGCCCATTACTGGCAGGTGACGACCAAAGACAACATCCGGCACATCTACGGCAAGTCGAAGACTGCCCGGGTTGCCGATGCGTTGTACCCCGACCGGATCTTCACCTGGCTCCTCGAGCGCACCGAGGACGCGCGGGGAAACGTCGTCCAGTACGAATACAAGGTCGAAGACCTGGCGAGCGTGCCGAAGTCTCTACACGAGAAGCACCGGCACGAGGATCCCAAGCTCTTCTCCAACAGCTACTTGAAGCGCATTCGGTATGGGAACAAGAAGCCCAGCGAGGCCGACGACTTCTACTTCCAGGTGGTCTTCGACTACGGCGAGCACGACGCCGAGGCCCCAACACCGGACGAGGGGAAGCCGTGGCCCTGCCGAAAAGACCCGTTCTCGAGCTACAGGGCCACCTTCGAGGTCCGCACCTACCGCCTCTGCCGGCGCGTCCTGGTCTTCCACTACTTCGCCGAGCTCGGCGCGGAGCCGGTGCTCGTGCGCTCGACGGACTTCGCCTATGCCGAGGCGCCGACGCTGTCGCAGCTCGTCGCGGTGACGCAGTCGGGGTACATCCAGAAGAATGGCGGCTACACGAAGAAGTCGCTGCCACCGCTCGAGCTCGGCTACTCCCTGCCCGAGCTCCGCACCGAGGTACAGGCGGTCGACCCGGAGTACACTGCCGACTTCGGCAACGTCGACGGCAAGCGCGCGCGGTGGGTTGACCTCGAAGGCGAGGGGCTGCCCGGTGTCCTTGTCCAGCACGGCGAGGGCTTGTTCTACAAGCAGAACCTGGGCGATGCAGAGCTCGCGCCGGCCAGGCAGCTCATGCGCCGTCCCAATGCCCTTGCACCCACCATGGGCCGCACGGAGCTTCTGGATCTGGAGCACGAAGGCCGCCCGAGCCTCGTGTTCTTCAACAGGACCGGCTCAGGGATTCACGAGCGCACCGAGGATGGCGAATGGGGCCCGTTCATGCCCTTCTCCTCGCACCCGAACATCCCCTGGAACGACCCGGGCGTGCGCTTCATCGACATCACCGGCGACGGCCAGCAGGACATCATCTTCACGAGCGGGCACGTACACATCTGGTTCCCCTCGCTCGGCAAGAAGGGCTGGGGGCCGCCGCGGAATCTGCCGATGGTCTTCGACGAGGACCTGGCGCCGACGGAAGTGTACCGGGACAACCGAGGGATTGTCTTCGTCGCGGACATGACCGGCGACGGCATGCCCGACATCGTGCGGATCAAGAACGGCAGCATCTGCTACTGGCCAAACCGTGGGCTCGGGCGGCTGGGGCCCAAGGTGGAGATGAGCAACGCGCCGCGGTTCGATGACCCGCTCCGCTTCGATCCTCGGCGCATCCGGCTCGCGGACATCGACGGCTCGGGCACGACCGACATCCTCTACATCGGCGCAGACGGGATCCAGATCGCCTTCAACCAGGCGGGCAATAGCTGGAGCAAGGTCGAGAAGCTACCCGGATTCCCCACGGCCGACCTCGGGTCGCCGATCTCGGTGCTCGACTTCCTGGGCACGGGGACGGCCTGCATCGTCTGGTCCTCGCCCTGGAAGGGCGTGGCGCAGCCGCCGATGCGGTACATCGATCTCTTGGGCTCGAAGAAGCCGTACTTGCTCACCTCCGTGAAGAATAACCTCGGGGCGGAGATGAAGCTCGAGTACGCGCCCTCGACGAAGTTCTACTTGGAGGACTTGAAGAACGGGACGCCCTGGGTCTCGCGACTACCCTTCCCGGTGCATGTACTCGCCCGCGTCGAGACCCACGACGCCGTGAGCGGCACGAAGTTCGTCCGTACATACAATTACCACCACGGCTACTACGACAGCGCGGAGAAGGAGTTCAGGGGGTTCGGCCGTGTAGAACAATGGGATGCTGAATCGTTCTCCGAGAACGAGTTCCACCTCCCGCCGGTCCTTACGAAGACGTGGTTCCACACGGGCGCCTTCTTCGAGAAGGACAAGATCGAGAAGCAGTTCGCGAGGGAGTACTACGCGCTCGACGCCCAGGCGCCTGTACTTCCCGACGCTGTTCTTCCCCAAGGCATGAGCCCGAGGGAGGCACGGGAGGCGGCGCGGGCCCTCAAGGGGCAGATGTTGCGGCAGGAGATCTACGGGCTCGACGGCTCACCGCAGCAACATCACCCGTACCTCGTCACCTCGGCCAGTCACGAGATCCGCAAGTTGCAGCCTGCCACGGACAAGGCGCATGCGGTCTTCTTCCCCTACGTCCGGGAGAAGCTCGAAGCCCACTACGAGCGGGATCCAAAGGATACGCGCGTAGTCCATACCCTGGCGCTCGAGGTGGACGCCTTCGGACACGTGACGCGCTCGGGGACGGTCGCATACGCGCGACGGAACATGGAGCTGCCCGAGCAGGGCCTGCTCGCCACGATCACCGAGGCCACGGTGGCGAACAGGCCCGCCCAGTCGGGCTTCTACCGCCTCGGGGTGCCCGTCGAGACCCGGGCGTACGAGCTCACGGGCCTGCCGAAGGCGCAGAGCGCGTGCCTGCCGTTCGCCGACGTCCTCGCCTCGGTGAACAACGCGGCGGCCATCCCCTACGAGGCCACCCCCGATGGCAGCCTCCAGAAGCGCCTCGTCGAGCACGTGCGGCACCTCTACTGGGACAGCTCGGCCCTGGCCGGCCCGCTGCCTCTCGGGGCCGTGGACGGGCTCGCGCTGCCCTACGAGACCTACGCGCTCGCCTTCACGCCGGGGCTGCTAGCCAAGGCGTACGGCTCGCGCGTCACGCCGCAGCTCCTCGTCGAGGGCGGGTACGTCGAGCAAGACAGCTTGTTCTGGATCCGGAGTGGACGGGAGACCTTTGATCCGACCAGGTTCTACTTGCCCATCGAGGTCAGAGACCCCCTGGGACAAACCACGGAGATCGGCTACGACAGCCACAACCTGCTCGTGGTCTCGGTTGTTGATTCCCTGGGCAACGAGATCACGGCGGAGAACAACTACCGCACGATGTCCCCAGTCCTGGTCACCGACCCAAACAAGAACCGCACCGCGGTAGAGCTCGACGAGCTCGGGCTGGTCGTGGCCACGGCGGTCATGGGCAAGGCCGGCGCGGCGGAGGGAGACACGCTCGCGGAGCCGACCACCACGTTCGAGTACGATCTCGAGCGCTGGTGGAAGGACAAGAAGCCGAACGTCGTCCACGCCGCGGCGCGCGAGCGGCACGGGGACGCCGCTACGCCCTGGCAGAATAGCTACACGTACCTCGACGGGCTCGGGCGCGAGGTCATGAAGAAGGTCCGCGCCGAGGCCGGGCCCGCACCGAAGTGGGACCAGAACGGCATCCTGGTCAAGGACGCGCAGGGGCAGCTCGTCCTCGACAACACGACCGTCCGCTGGGTAGGGACGGGACGAACCGTGTTCGACAACAAGGGCAACGCGGTCAAGAAGTACGAGCCCTTCTTCAGCGCGACGCACGAGTACGAGGACGAGAAGGAGCTCGTCGAGTGGGGCGTGACGCCCATCCTCCGGTACGACCCCCTCGGGCGACTCGTCAGGACCGATCACCCCAACGGCACGTTCTCCCGTGTGGAGTTCACGCCCTGGAAGCAGACAAGCTGGGACGAGAACGACACGGTGCTGGAGAGCGCGTGGTGCGCGGCCCGGCAGGCTGGCGCCTCGCCCTTGCCCTCACCCCAGGAGCAGCGCGCTGCACTGCTCGCCGCGAAGCACGCCGGCACCCCGGCGGCGCTTCACCTGGATGTCCTGGGCCGGCCGGTCTTGAAAGCCGAGGACAACGGGGCAGCGGGGAAGTACACGACCGCGACGACGCTCGACATCGAGGGCAACCCGCTCGCCGTCATCGACGCCCGAGGCAACACGGCGATGGCGCAGCTCTTCGACATGCTGGGCCGGCCGCTCAGCCAGAAGAGCATCGACGCGGGCGAGTGGTGGACCTTCTACAACGTGCTCGGCAACCCGATCCGGAGCTGGGACAGCCGCGGGCATGTCATCCGTTCGGTCTACGATGCACTTCACCGGCGCACAGAGCTCTGGGTGCAGAAGGACGCGGGCGCGGAGATCCTCGCGGAGAAGACGAGCTACGGCGAAGGGCACCCGAACGCGCAGGCCGCGAACCTGCGCGGGAAGGTGTACCAGGTCAGGGACGGCGCCGGCCTCGTCACGCACGCGGCCTACGACTTCAAGGGCAACCCGCTCGAGGTGCACAGGCAGCTCGCCAAGAACTACAAGGGCGACATCGACTGGTCGGCCTCGCCGGTGCTCGAGGCGGAGACGTTCGTCCAGAAGACACAATACGACGCGCTCAACAGGCCTACGAGCCTCACCACGCCCGACCAGAGCGAGGCCAGGCCGAAGTACAACGAAGCCGGCCTCCTCGAGCAGGTAGAAGTGCGGCTGCGCGGGGCGCTCAACTGGACGACGTTCGTCGATGACATCGATTACGACGCGAAGGGGCAGCGGGAGACGATTGTCTACGGGAACGGCGTCGTCACCGAGTACAGCTACGATCCATTCACGTTCCGGCTGACGCGGATCAAGACGACCAGGCCCTCGGACGGGGCGCTTTTACAAGACCTTCGCTACACCTACGACCCCATCGGCAATATCGTCGAGATCGCGGATCTCGCGCAGAAGACGGTCTTCAACAACGGGCCTGTCGAGCCGGTCTGGAAGTACGAGTACGATGCCTTGTACAGGCTGATCGAGGCGACAGGCCGCGAGCACGCGGGGCAGAACGCGGACAAACAGCAGGACGAGGGCGGCTTCCCGCTGCTCAACGTGCCGCACCCGAACGACCCGCAGGCGCTTCGGAACTACACCGAGCGCTACAAGTACGATGCGGTCGGCAATATCGAGAAGATGATCCACGAGGTCGTGGGCCTCGCGGGGAGCTGGACACGCCGCTACGACGTCGCGCAGGAGAACAACCGGCTGCTCCGCACGAGCCTACCTGGTGACGCGGACGGAAACTTCTCGGCGAAGTACGGCCACGACGCCCACGGCAACATGACGTTGATGCCTCACCTGCAGCTCATCAGGTGGGACTTCAAGGACCAGAAGCGCGAGGTCGACAAGGGCGGCGGCGGCAAGGTGTACTTCACGTACGACGCCGTCGGGCAGCGCGTCCGGAAGGTCTGGGAGCACAACGGGATCGTCGAGGAGCGGATCTACCTCGGAGGCTTCGAGATCTACCGCAGAAGCGAGGCGGGCTCGCTGGTCCTCGAGCGCGAGACGCTCCACGTGATGGACGGGGCCCAGCGCGTCGTCCTGGCCGAGACGAAGACCGTAGACGTCTCCGTGCCGAACCTCGTCGTGGCGCCGCGCGTGCGCTACCAACTCGGCAACCACCTCGGCTCGGCTGCGCTCGAGCTCGACGAGGCTGGCCTGGTCATCTCCTACGAGGAATACCACCCCTTCGGGACGACGGCTTTCCACGCGGCGGCCGGTGTGGAGGTGAGCGCGAAGCGGTATCGGTACACGGGCAAGGAACGGGACGAGGAGACGGGGCTCTACTACCACGGGGCGAGGTACTACGCGCCGTGGCTCGGGCGGTGGACGAGCGCGGATCCGGCGGGGATGGTGGATGGGCCGAACCTCTATCAATATGCGTTGTGTAACCCCATCCGGCTACTCGATCCCACGGGTACCCAGGCAATACCACACGGCGACGAAGGCACGGGTGGTTATGGCCCGGGGGGTTCGGGTGCAGAAGGCTCAGGTCCTGGGAGGGCGCGGCGGCCGGATGAGGACGTAGAGCTCCCGCCTCCAGATGAGGCCCCAGTTCCCTCACCGCCCCCCCAAGAGAAGGCCCAGCAGACGAAGGCGGAGCAGAAGGGACGCGTGCCGGAGGAACTGCTCAAGGCGGCGGAGCAGGGAGCGATCAAGATCGCCGCAGACAAGCCTGGCGCTAAGGATCTGACCGCGGAACAGCGCCAGTTCGCGGTCAAGTACTTCCTCTATGCCGTGGACGAGCTCGTGAAGCGCGGGCTTCCTGTGCGCAATGCTCTCCTGCTCGTCGCCCAGACAGGCATGGAGACGTCCTATGGCCGGAAGCCTACAGTGAAGCAACCGAACCCGAACGTCCCGCACCACAATTATCTATCGTTTCAACCACAAGACGAACAACGAAGAGCGCTCAGGAAGATGGGGGTTACAATTCTTGTCGAGCCAAGGATAAACAAACCCGGAGGAGGACCACAACCCACTCCAGTTCCTCACTTCGCGGACATCCGCCAGTCCATCGCGGCACAGCTCGACGTAGCGTATGGCATCGGACGGACGGACACCGTGGCGCCATGGCCGCAGCTTGGCCGGGAACTGGCCAATGCGGGGGCTACGCCCGCGAGCTATGCGACCCTAGCAGATAACGTGCAGTACTCCGGCACGCCGTACATGCCCAAGGATCCGAGTGCGTGGAACTTCTCGAAGGAGTACGCCAGAAGTCTGGCAGTCATCTCATCGGCATTGAACAGCCTACCGGAGGGGCTCAGCCCCGAGACGAAGGCATGGGCGGCCGCCCTGGCCGCGGAGTTGCTGCCGAAGAGGAGATAACGATGTCGGCGTGCAAGGGAAGCGGGCGTCGAAAAACGTCTGGGGCGGTAGGTGACCAGTCTTGGCTGACCACCGTGCTGCTGGTCTCGTGCCCGGTCATGCTGGTCGGGCCGTCCTGCGCGGGTTGCCCCGGCGATGCACGCCAGGAAGCGGTTCCCAGCTCGGTTTCCGGGACACAGAACAATTTCGATGGAGGCCCGATTATCACGACCCCGGCCGCTCCCACTGTCAGCATCCCGAGCGTGGAGACGGATGCCTCGACGACCGTAGCACCCTTAAGAGGCACCACGGAGGGGTGCCCCGCTGGCATGGCCAGGATTGAAGGGGGCACGTTCGGCCAGCGGAAGAATCGGAAGGTCAAGCCATTCTGCATGCAGCGGACGGAGGTTACGCTCGCGCGGTACGCCGAGTGCGTGGCTGCCGGCGGATGCGAAGCGCCGGCCCAGGGGGAAGCATGCAACTGGGGCGTCGCCGGACGGGAATCGCACCCGATCAACTGCGTCACGTACAAGCAGGCGAGCACCTATTGCAACTGGATCGGCGCGCGGTTGCCTGGCGAGGACGAATGGGAATGGGCTGCCCGCGGCCGCTCGGCAGCAACGAAGTATCCGTGGGGTGATGTGCCGCCGTCCAAACAGCTATGCTGGTCCGGGGCCGAACCTCGGACCAGCACTTGCCCCGTTCGCTCCTTTCCAGAAGGAGACTCCCTTGACGGAATCAGCGACTTGAGCGGTAACGTATCGGAGTGGACGTCAACCCGTGGGCCCGCGCGTAGTGAACGTTCGCCCTTCTCGTATGTTGTTCGTGGCGGAGACTGGAGTATAGATACCCCTGACCTCCTTCGAGCAGACGTTACGGACTTCAGCGAACCAGCCAGCGCCTTTGACGGCCGCGGATTCCGATGCGTGGCGGACGTGAATGGCTGACCCTGCCAGAGCGCCCTTCCTGTAGGTACAGCGATGGCCTGCGAACGGCAGAGCCGGACGGCACGCGCCTCGAGGCGACGCAGGTTCGCCGCAGGCACGGCACGTACCCAGTCTGCCCATGCCCACGCCGAGTACAATCAAGAACGAGGCCACATGAATCTGCGCCACGTCGTTGCCGCTCTTACCCTCACACTTCTTCTCGCCGGTGTTGGAATCCTGCCTTCATGCAGTAGCGCTTCCTGCGAGGACGACGGTGAAGGCTGCCCGTGTACAACAGGCGTCGAGTGCGGCAGGCCGCCCGCCTGCACAGGCTGGATGTGCGACGGCACCTGCCACAGCTTCAACGAGCGCGTGGGCTTCCGCTGCGTGATGGATTCCTGCCCAGGCCCGGATAAGTGCCCCGGCGTGTGCGACGGCGCGGGCACGTGCATCGGGTGCCTGCAGGACGCGGACTGCAAACCGGGGCACACCTGCGAGGCCGGGAACGTCTGCTCGAGCTGCAGCGACGGCGTGAAGAACGGCGACGAGACCGAGATCGATTGCGGCGGCTCGTGCCCGCTATGCCCGGGGACGTGCAACATTGATGCGGACTGCCCAGGCGGGTACTGCTGGGAGGGCCTGTGCGTCAGGTGCGACGACGGGATCCAGAACGGGAACGAGCAAGGGGTCGACTGCGGCTCGATCTTTGGCCATTGCCCCGTCTGTACGGGTTACCCGTGCAAGAGCGATGAACAATGCGCGAGCGGGATCTGCGCCGCGCTTGGTGTGTGCTGCAAGGTCGTCTGCGATGGTTGCAATCAATGCGATGTGTCCGGGGAATGCTACCCAATCATCGGTTCTGCCCCATGGGCTGGCTGCATGGAGGGCCAGGCTTGTGGCTGGGGAGGAGATTGCGCCTGGCTGAAGGGCCATCCATGCACCAAAGACGAGGAGTGCTTTTACCTTTCCTGCGTGGACGGGTTCTGCAAATAATGCTTTGGCGCGATGAGATACACACCATCAGGGTGGCGGCGGGATCTCCGGAAAGCAGCAATAGGTGACTGGGAAGTTGGCGAGTAGAGTGCCGATGACTTCCCCCCCGCTTGGGTTGCAAGCGCCAGCCTCGGAGTAGAGTACCTCGGCGGTCTTGCTGCCGAGCGCGGTGCCGCTCACCAGATCCGTGCACTTGTTTCCGTCGCTCGACGTGAGCACGAGGCTGCCTCGCTCGTTGGTGCAAGCGGCGTCGGAGTAAGCCCTGACGCGGACCTCGCAGGAGCCACCTTGTGGTGAGCCGCAGCTGCACGCCGAGCAAAGCCTCTGCTCGGCCACTTCCATCCATCCAGTATGTCGTTCTGACCAAGCACCAGGGCACGGGAAACCTGCCTCAAGGCCGTGCGCGACGCGGCAGAGCCGGTAGCCAGGCGGGGGGTTCGAGATGCACACGTTCGCCGAATCGCAAGTCCCCACGCTCGCCGACGGGTACTCGATCACCTGGGTACGGACCGGCGGGGGCAAGGGCTGTCCCTCGGGCGGCATGGCCGGCTCCGCGATGCACGGCGCGACCGTTGGGGGCTCGACCTCCAACGACCGGACGCAGAGCGCACCGTCGCACATCGCGTTCGCCGGGATCGCGTTGACTGGGGTGCACGTGCCATCCCACGCCGTCGGCGCATCGAAAGGCGTGCCGCTCGCCGAAGGAAGGTCTTGGCAGGCGACTGGCTTTGCGCCCCACGAGTTCGGCAACATGCACGGGGACGCAGGTGCAGCGCATGAGCAAGCAGGACAGACTGCCTCGGCGAACACGACGTCAACCCAGCTCTGGATCGCTACCGCGGCGAGCGGCGGAGGAGGCGGATCCGTCTCCTTCCCCATCCACACGTACGAGGGGTAGTAGTCGTACCCGCCGCCTCCAGGGGGCATGCACTGCGCATGCTCGGGGCATGCAGACGACGAGCCCGCTTCTGGGCCTCCGTCATCTTCACCTGCATCGACATCCTCGCCGGCATCAGCGTCGGCATCATCCCCAGCATCGGGCGGGCACGCGTACTTCTCCCCGGCCGGGCCGCAGCACGGGACCTCCTCCTGCGCGTCGTTGTAACAAACGGATACGTACTCGCTCGTCGCGAAGCCACATGCAGCGACCCCGGAGGCGACCAACATGCCGAGGTACCAGGCGAGAATCCTGAACGCGCGCATGCCCCAAAGGCTAGCCCCCGAAACCAGGCACGGTCAACGTTCGGACCTGACGGACAAACCAACGCGGGGCGCCGTCGCGTTCCACGAACGCTTGCGCCTCACGCGCCCCACGGGCATGCTCTGCGGTGGGGACAAACCTGGTCTCTCAGGTCATGCGCGACGCCTCTTCACGCCCATGCAAGGCGCGCCTTCTGCTCGTCGCAGCCCTGGCCTGCGGCAGCTCGGAAGCGGCGGCGCAGCCATCCCAGGTGTTGCCGTGGCGCCTCGACTACACCCCCGGTCCCGACGCCCCGAAGAACTGCCCGGACAAGAGCTACATCAAGACCGCCCTCGCCACGAAGCTCAAGGGCCGCGACCCCTTCACTGACGACGCGCCGCGCTCCATCTCCGTGAAGTTGGTGCTCACGCCGCAGCGGATCGAGGCGCACATCGAGGCGCGCGACGAGAACGGTGAGGTTGTCGCCAACCACGTCACGCAGGCGGAATCTTGGCGATGCGATCAGCTCGCCGATCGCACCGTCTTCTACTTGCGCGACATCATCGATCCATTGACGATCCCGCCCGCGGCCCCGGCGGCGTCGAGCTCGTCGGCGACGCCCGCGCCCTCCGCGCCTTCATCAGCCGTTCCGCCCCCAGCTCCCTCGACTCCTGCTCGCGTCGAGCTGCTTCAACCTGCCGTAGGCCCCTCGGCACCCAAGGCCGCGGCGCACTCGGCAGGTCTGCCGCAGCTCGCCATCTACGCGAACATGGGGGCTGCCTGGTGGAGTACTCCCGAGACCGCCCTGAGCCTCGCGGCGGGCATCGAGGCGCGGTGGCGGTGGGCCTCCATCGGTGTCGAAGGGCAGTACGACCGGGCTTGGGCTTTACCGACGAAGCTCGACGTGGAGGCGCGACGGGTGGGTCTGACCGCGCTGGCATGCGGACGCCATGAGCTCCTTCCAGCCCGCGCCTTCGTCCGTGCCTGCATCTTCGGAGACGTGGCGCGGCTTTCACTTGATGTGCAGAGATTCAAGCTCATCCGCGAGGAGGATGACCTTGTCATTGACCTCGGCGCGCGGCTCGGCGGCGAGCTCCGGCTCGCTCGCTTCGTGGGCCTCCAGCTTCACGGGGACATTGCCTACGCGGCTCGTCAGCGTAGGTTCGTCGTCGATGGTGAGGAGCTCTGGCGCTCTCCTCGTCTCACCGGTGCTGTCCGGGTCGGCTTGGTTGTTCCCTTCGACATCCGGTGAAGTAGCCGTCGAGCAGAAAGCCGTACGATTTATTGGACGGGTTGCCCGTCTCGGCGCGTGTTCGTCTGTATGGGGCTCCTCCTCCCGTTCCTGCATCACGCGAGCGACGCGTTCCTTCGCTTCTATGCGGCGCACATCCTGACCGTTCTCGGAATCCTGGCTCGGATGGGCGTGCGCAAGGCGGACGTCAACGACCTCGCGCAGCTCGTCTTCGTGAAGGTCTACAAGAACTTGGACAAGGTCCCATCCACGGGGGTGAAGGACTGGCTCGAGATGATCTGCGAGCAGCAGGCTGCCGAGCACTACCGCCTCTACCGCCACCGCTTCGAGACTCCCGAGGCAGACGTCGGCGTGGACGTGCCCAGCGACGAGAACCCGCACGAGCGCTTCGAGCATCACGAGCTCGATCAGGTCGTCAAACGCGTGCTCAAGACCATGGACGCGAAGCTCGTCGATGTACTGGTCAGGGCCGAGTTCAACGGGGAGTCGCTGCCGAAGATCGCCGCGGCGCTCGGGGTCTCGCGCAACACGGCGCAGGCCAGGCTCGTCGAGGCCAAGGACGTCTTCCGGCGCAGGGTGAAGAAGCTGTTCGGCCGGGACTTCACGCCCTTCATGCTGCTGCCTTTCGGCCTCGATACTGTCTTCCGCCCGGAGGACCTCACGCCCGACTTCATCGAGAAGGCACGGCACGAAGTCTGGCGCCGCGTCGCCCGCGAGCTCGGCTTCGACGAGGTGCTTCCTCCCGTCCTGCCGCCGTGCCCGTCGCCGCCTTCCGAACCGCCGGCTTCGGGCAAGCGGCTTATCCAGATGATCGCGCCCCGGGGCTCTGGGCCTGTTGCTCGGGCCACGGCGAAGTCGGTGCTCGAGCGCCTCATCAAGCACCCGCTCTTCCTGGTCGGCGTCGGCGCCCTGGGTGGGGGTGGCGCGGTGGCGCTCTGGCCCCACGACGAGTCGCCTGCTGCGCGGCATGCGGTGCCGATGGTGCTCTCCGTCGTGGTCGACGAGAGCGGGCGTGGTGAGAGCTCCTCAGTCGTCGCGCTTCCGGCCACCCCCGGACCGAGCCCCACCGTGGTTGTCGTCGCGCCCCCGCGCGCCGCGCCCGCCGCCGTGCCCCTCAACGACCCGGAGACGACAAACCTCGAACAAGCCCGGGAGATGCTCTCGCGCGGGCAGTTCGCCGAGGCGCTCTCCACGCTGCGACAACATGAACAGGACTACCGGGGCAGTCATCACGCGGCGGTCCGGAACAAGTACATCGCCGCGGCGCTCGAGGGCCTGCGGCAGAATGAGCAGAAGAGCGGCAGCACGCCCTGACCAGCCTCTTGCACGCAGGCGTGCACTTTTCTTGGACGGGTCGACAGCGTCGCCTCGTGTTTAGAGAGTAAGGGACATGCGGCTTCTGCGCCCGGCGATGAGCGCCGGCATGCGTTTGTCCTCGCGAATCATCATCATTCGCAGACGGCCGCGGTGCAGGGCGCGCATTGGGGTGCGTTCGTCGAGGCATACCACCGCGGTCGCCTGGGGATGGTGATATTCGCTCGAAGGAGGTCGCGGGATACAGCTCGCATTCGCTAGCCCAGGTTCCGCGCCCGCCTCCGGGCGAGCATCGCTCTGATCGTCATCCCTGTCGTCCGCGGCGTCTCCCGAGTCGACGTCGCACGGCTGACGACGAGCAGCTTCGCGGCTTTTTCAGGCCGCAGACGGCATTCGTGCGCCCGGAGGAGTACATGGCCGACGAGGAAGAAGACGAAGCCGCCACGCGCGTGTTGACGCGCCCGGCTGCGAGCCACGAAGAGGACGACAACGCCCCCACGGCGTTCTTCGTGCGGCCGGCGGCGCCTGCGCCTCCTGTCCCCGCCACGTCGATCCCGGTGAGGCCCTCATGGTGGCGCGTGCTCATCGGCGTCTTGGGCTTCTGGCGGCGCCGCCTTGGAGCAGCGGTTCTCGCTGCTCCGGTTCCGGCCCATGTACCTGCGCGTTCGGCGGCCTCTGCGTCGACATCGCACGTGCTCGTGTCCGCGCCCAAGGGGGCACGCAGGCCCGCCCCCACGCTGGTCTCGCCTCTCTCCCCGGGGCGACGCGCCGTTGTCGACGAGGTGCACACGCTGCTCTGGAGCTTCGAACCGCACGAACTCGAGGCGACGGCGAAGCTCATCGAGCACATCGCCGCAGCTAGGCTCGCGGGGCCGGAGGGGCGCGTCGAGGCGCAGATCATCTACGCGCTCATGTACATGCGCTCCGACGACGATGGGGCGGTCAGCCTCGCTGTTCTGCGCGGCAAGCTCCTCGGGATCGCACGATCCTCAGTAGACCAGGCGCTCCTACATCTCGAAGAGCAAGGCCAAGTTGTACTTCGTCCTGCGGATCCGCTCTCCGGGACACGACAAGTTGCTGCCGGGATCGAACATGCGACGCGAGGGCTGCTCGAGCGCGTCGCTCTCGTTGCACAAGCGAGGAGAGCGTCTTGAGCGGCGAGCGCGCCACAACAGGTACGCCAGGCGGCGCCAACGCGCAGGCCGCGCCCATCTCGACAAATCCGCCGTCGACGATCCGACCTTCCCCGCCCGTGCTCCCACCCGTCGAGCCTCGACGGCGTCATCGCACGCCGATCGAGGAGGTGAACGATGTCCTGCGGCAGCTCCGCATCCCCGAACTCGCCGACGTCCTGCTGTACGCGAAGCGCACCCTCGCCGCGCGTGACGCAGGTCCAGATCCGGCCGTCGTGAGCGAGATCCTCGCGGCGATGAGCCGGCTTCATCCGGCCTACAAGAACACGCAGGGCGTGCCGCTGCCGATCCTCCGCGGGGCTCTTGCTCGGGTTCCTCGAGCCGCATTCGAGGCGGCTCTTCTCCACGCAGAGCGAGAGGGCACGCTCAAGCTCATCCCTGTTTCTCTGCTCGTGCCGTTCATCGAGCGTCAGGCGGGCATCCTGTCCCCGCGCGAGCTCCCCTGCGGTGCCGTGCGCGCGCTCGCTCGCAGCGCGTGCAGCACTCCGTGCGTGTCGCGTGATGGGCGCCATCGCGTCGGGTTATTCAGTGTCGCTGAGACAGCGAGCG